>JAISMA010000158.1 GCA_031276985.1 Helicobacteraceae bacterium
CACCCACCCACACATAAAATTACTGCGTGAGATTTTGTCTGTTTCTGTTTTTTTCGGTGTCCGGGGCGGGGGGGGGGGGGGGGGGGCGCCGGAATAAGATCGCGCAAATATAATTCAAACCGCTCTTTGCTATTTTGCGTTACCGCGTCAAGGATTAGCCCGCAAAAAAAAGAAATAACGCCGCAAGAAGCGAAAAAACCGCTGGCGATTAACGTGGGGAAACGAGGGACGGTTCCAGTTTGTACGTATTCAATGAAAACGGGCATAAATAAAATTGCGGCAATCAATATAAACAATAGCGCCGTAATTCCGAAAAATAAGAGCGGACGATAACGGCGCAAAGTATTAAATATGGTTAGAATAACTCGCGTTCCGTCTTTGAACGTGTTTAATTTGCTTTCGCTGCCGACAGGACGATCTCGATAGTCAATTGCGATTGAGCGCACCGATAGATTCTTATCTAGCGCGTGTATAGTCATAGCCGTTTCGATTTCAAATCCTTGACTTAGCGTCGGAAAAGATTTAACAAACAGACGACTAAAAGCGCGATAACCAGTCATAACGTCGCTAATCGGTTCGCCGCTTTTGGCAAAAAGCGTATTTACAAGACGGCAAACCAATTGATTGCCAAAATTATGAAAGGGGCGTTTGTTTTCGGTTGAATAAGTGGAGCTTAACCGATCGCCGATAACCATATCCTCCCCGTTTTCCAAAACAAGTTTTGACATCTCCAAAGCGCGTTCGGCGGGATAAGTGTCGTCTCCGTCGACCAGAATATAGCAGTCCGCGTCGATTTGCAGAAATTGAGAACGAATAACCGCGCCTTTGCCCTGCCGTTTTTCGTAGCGAACCGTAGCGCCCGCTTTCGACGCTATTTCAGCCGTGCCATCCGTTGAGTTATTATCGTACACAAATATATCGGCGGCAGGTAAAACCGCCTTAAAATCCGCGATAACTTTTGCGATAGTTTGCGCTTCGTTGTAGCAAGGTATAAGAACCGCGATTTTGTTCATTGGGCGCGATTGTACCTAAAGATATATAATACGCGCATGTTGCAATTTGCTATGTTTGATAATCAACCTTCGGTAATTCGCGTCGTTACGACAAGGCTTGGCGGAGTCAGCCTTCCGCCGTTTGATAGTTTGAATTTGGGCGCGAACGTTGGAGACGATCCAAAGGCGATCTCGCGTAATCGCGCCGCGATTGCGGACGTTTTGGGCGCGCAAAGCGCGGTTTATATGAATCAGATTCATAGCGATCGCGTAGTTGCAATCGATAAAGCGCCGCAAACGCCGCCAGAGTGCGACGCGATAATCACAAACGCGCCGAATATCGCGCTCGCCGTTTTAAGCGCCGATTGCGTCCCGATTTTGCTTTTCGACGCAAAAACGCGAGCGATCGGCGCGGCGCACGCGGGCTGGCGCGGGACGGCTTCGATGATTGTTATCAAAACAATCGAGGCTATGCGCGAAGCCTACGGATCAAATCCAAGCGACCTGTCGGCTACGATCGCGCCCGCGATTTGCGGGCGATGTTACAAAATTGGCGACGAGGTCGCTAACGCATGGCGACGGCTGCCGCCGTATCTTCAACCCGCGCTAAACGGCGACCGCTTGGATTTGCCGCTTGCCAATCGCTTGCAATTGACGTCGGTTGGCGTTTTGGAGCGCAATATCGAGACAATCGCAAAATGCACGTTTGAAGACGAAACGCTATTTTCGTATCGCCGCGCCAATCCTACGGGACGATTCGCTTCCATAATCGCGCTAAAATCGCCTAAGCGCTATGACTGAGGCGAAACTATCCGATTTCCACAACGCGATCAGAACACCATTTCGCCAACGCCAGATCGCAATGATCGTAAAATTGTCGCAAAGCGTGAAGCGTTATCCGATTTCCACAACGCGATCAGCAGCGCCATTTCGCCAACGCAAGATCGCAATGATCGTAAAATTGCCGCAAAGCGCAAAGCGCTAACCAATTTCCACGACGCGATCAGAACACCATTTCGCCAACGCCAGATCGTGAGTAATCAGCAAAACGCCCGCGCGATCTAACGCCGAAACAAGCAGTTTCATCACCTCAAGTTGCGTCAAATTATCAAGCGCGCTCGTCGGCTCGTCGGCGAGAATTAGTTCGGGCTTCATCAGCAAAGCGCGCAAAATCGACAACCTTTGCAACTGACCGCCGCTTAACTCGTGCGGTTTGCGCTTCAAAAGCGCGTAATCAATCGCAAGATTGTCGCAGATCGCGTTTGCGTTATCAAGCGGCGCGCAATCGGCGATTTGGTTCGCGATCGCGTAGGTCGGGTGAAAAGAGCTGTATGGATCTTGAAATATCCAGCTAAAACGCGCCGCTTCGATCGCGCCTTTTTTGGGTTTGACCCGCTTTGCGATTAGCTCCAGCAACGTTGATTTGCCGCTACCGCTTGGACCGACCAGCGCGACGATTTCACCTTTGCCAATCGTCAAATCAAAATCGCTAAAAAGCGTTCGCGCGTCGTCGTAGCCAAACTCCAGCCCTTTTATTTCAAGAACCATTATTTCGCTTCCGCTTTGTCCGCGTCGCTTAAAATCGTCTCGCCCTTCGCCCAGTTCTCGCGTGAAACCTCGTCGAAAACGATGTAGCAGGATGGCTTCGGCTTTTTCGCCACGCGCTCCATCGTTTCGCTGAACTCCTTTGCGATCGCGCGTTTTTGCTCGATCGTGAGCTTTGAGGCGACTCTAACGCTGATATACGGCATTTTTACCTCCAATTAAACAAAAACGATAGTTTAGCGACGCTAACATTGCCAAAACTATCCGCGCGAAAAATAGCCGTTTTCGCCTCTTTTTTCGTCGTTTTTGCGAAGGAGCAGCGGCGATCGGCTCTTGTTTGCGCCAACAGAATTTGAAGCGTTAAGCGCATTTTGCTAAAATCGCGGTTTTATTTGGACAGGTGGGTGAGTGGCTGAAACCACGTCCCTGCTAAGGACGGATATTCGGAAACGGGTATCGAGGGTTCGAATCCCTCCCTGTCCGCCACGTAACCAATCGCTATCTCATTGCAAGTATAGAACCGAAATTTACTTCAGTCCGCGCTTATACTAGATTTATACGGACACGGATCAAAGTGATGTTGGTTAAGACATTATTTTGCATAAATTACCCAAACGTTAAGGGATTGGTAGTAAAATGCCGATGTAAAGAAAAAATAAGGCAGGACAACATGAGCAAGAAGCTAGATCGTTACGTTCGCGGTATGTCAACAGCTCTTGACCTTAACCCAAAAACCGAAAGGTTCATCAAATCA
This sequence comes from Helicobacteraceae bacterium, assembly GCA_031276985.1. Classification (GTDB taxonomy): domain Bacteria; phylum Campylobacterota; class Campylobacteria; order Campylobacterales; family SZUA-545; genus JAIRNH01. The sequence goes on from JAISMA010000158.1 coordinate 3,292, forward strand.
GACTTTATGGACAGCGTTGGCTCACCTGGTCTCAGCATACGTCGCGCTTCAGAGCAGGTTATGAACGCTTTTGTAACGTCTTATAGTAAGGCAGATAGTGGCAACAGAAGAGAAGAAGCTAGAACTAAATGAGTTAACGCGGGAGATCAGAGAGATTAAGTTGACATTAGAGAAAACACATAATCTAAACGTGTCTCCATTGCCATCAGGCGAAGACCTTGAAAGAATCAACACGCTAGTACCAGGCGCGGCTCATTTTGTTATAGAGCTAGTAAATAGGCAAGCCGAACACAATATGAATATGGACAAAGAGCGCTTAGCTTTTAATCACAAAGTTCTTGATGCGCAGAAAATCGAAATGTTAGAGAATGTTAAAATAAAGAAACGCTCTCAATACTTTGCGATTTCGTCTATTGTAATAATGCTCATTAGTGCGGGAGTATTTGCATATAATGGTATGAGCAATGTTGCAATAGCTTCTATTATAGCTGCTGTAGCTCCAATTATTAGCGCCGCTTTAGCAAACATTTCACAGGATAAATCACAAAAGTGATACAAGTTAGACTATCTATAGCGGAAATAATAGATAAACTTTCGTTCCTACGCCTTGACGTATTCGTAATAGACGCTTAGTATTACTTTGTTATCACAACTGACTTCGTTGCCTTTCAATCAGGAAAATCCCGCGAAGTTATGTCTGCATAAGCGCGCGAATAATATACTTTGATTAAATTAATCCATACAAGGAGTTTTAATGAATGGCGCGTCAATGGGCTTAAAGTTTGCAAGCGGTTGCGTTAGGGGCGCGGCGAAAGCCGTTTTGCCTTCGTTGATTGTTTCCGTCGGTTTTGCGTTGAGCGGTTGTATCGGCGGCGCTCAGCCAACGCCGCTTGCGGACGATCCGCGCGAATGCGCTCGCAATTTTACCTACAGCGGCAGTTTCGCGGCGGGTCAAACTTTCAAAACCAACGTTACGGTTCAGAAAGTTAAACAAAATCAGGCTATGAAACGCGCGGCGAATCTACTTGTTAGCGACGGGTATCAAATCACCAACATCGACAACAATCTTGGCGTAATTAGCGCCTCGCAAGCGGTCAGCTACGGAAGCGGCAAAACCGTACCGCTAAACGTAAGCGTTACGAAAGTCGGCGGCGGCGTGAAAGTTAATATGTCCTACTCCGTATCGGGCGGCGTATCGTCTCCTACCGAAGCGGTGCGAAATTATTTTTGCTCTATAGCGGAAGCCGTGGAGGGCAAATAGCCTAACTTCCGCGGAGATATTCAAATGGCGGCAGCAAATAACAATACCGCGGATGTGGGTTTTGAACAGCAAATCTGGAGAGCGGCGGATATTTTGCGCGGCAATATGGACGCCGCAGAATATAAACATGTTGTGCTGGGGCTAATTTTTCTCAAATATATTTCGGATAAATTCGAGGAGCGTTACCGCGAACTTGAAGCCGATAACGACGACGTGGAAGACAAGGACGCATATATAGAAAAAAATGTGTTTTTTGTGCCGCCTTCGGCGCGTTGGAACGTTATTTCCGAAGCCGCGCGCAAGGAGGAGATTGGCGCGGTCATCGACGACGCAATGCGCGCTATCGAGAAAGAAAACAAGCGGCTAAAAGATATTTTGCCGAAAAATTACGCCCGTAGCGAATTAGATAAACGCCGACTTGGAGACGTTGTAGATCTGTTCACAAACACAAAGATGAAAGATCACGGCGCGAATAAAGATATTTTGGGGCGCGCATACGAGTATTGCCTTTCAAAATTTGCCGAACAGGAAGGAAAACGCGCGGGCGAATTTTATACTCCTTCATGCGTTGTGCGAACGCTTGTGGAAGTGTTGAAACCGTTTAACGGGCGCGTGTATGATCCGTGTTGCGGTTCTGGCGGAATGTTTGTACAATCGGCTGATTTTGTAACTCATCATGCGGGCAATATCAATAACCTATCCGTATTTGGACAAGACGCAAATCCCACAACCAGAAAAATGGCGCTGATGAATCTAGCCATTCGCGGTATTGAAGCCAACCTTGGCAGTTATAACGCCGATACGTTCTACAACGACATGCATCCAACGCTGAAGGCGGATTATATTCTTGCCAATCCGCCGTTTAATCTTTCTGATTGGAACGACGGTTCGCTAAACGACGATCCGCGATGGAAATATGGTTTGCCGCCGTCCGGTAACGCAAACTTTGCGTGGCTGCAACATATGATTTATCACCTCGCGCCAAACGGCAAAATCGGCATGGTACTCGCCAACGGATCGTTGTCTTCTCAAAGCGGCGGCGAAGGAGAAATCAGGCGCAAGATCGTAGAAGACGATTTGGTAGAAGGCATTATCGCTATGCCAACGCAACTTTTTTATACTACGCAAATTCCCGTTTCATTATGGTTTATCAACCGCGATAAAACGCAAAAAGGGCAAACGCTGTTTATCGACGCTCGCAAAATGGGGGATATGATAAACCGTCGTTTGCGCGAAATGAGACAAGATGAGATCGCCAAAATCGCCGCGACTTTTGAAGCGTTTGATAACGGCAATCTTGAAAACGTAAAAGGTTATTGCGCCGTCGCAACTACAGCCGAAATCGCCAAACAAGACTATATATTAACGCCCGGTCGCTATGTCGGCATTGAAGACCAAAAAGACGACGGAGAACCTTTTGAAGCAAAAATGACGCGGTTAAGCGGCGAGCTTTCCGATATGTTCAAACGATCTCATGATCTTGAAGAGGAGATTCGCAAAAGATTGGGCGCTATCGGATATGAAATCTAACAATTCCGAAATAATTATCTATCGGTCGACGGACGGCAGGGTTAAAATCGATGCGCGTATGGAAGGCGAAAACATTTGGCTAACTCAAGCGCAAATGGCGCTGTTATTTAGGCGCGACAAATCTGTCATCAATCGACACATCAATAACATCTTGAAAGAAGGCGAACTTGATGAAAAAGTGGTTGTTGCAAATTTTGCAATAACCACTCCACACGGCGCAATAGAATACAAAACTCAAGAGCATGCCGTTTTGCACCATTCGCTAGATATGATTATCGCGGTGGGTTATCGCGTAAAGTCGCCGCAGGGCACGCAGTTTCGGCAATGGGCGACGGCAGTTTTGCGCGAATATCTCGTCAAAGGTTTCTCGATAAACGACGAGGCGCTAAAAAACATGGGCGGCGGCGATTATTGGCGCGAACTTTTAGATCGCATACGCGATATTCGCTCCAGCGAAAAAGCTCTATATAGACAAGCGCTGCGTCATTCTGCGCGTCCCTGCCGTCATTCTGCGCGTCCCCGCCGTCATTCTGCGCCGCCTTTTGTCATTCTGCGCGAAGTCGCAGAATCCAAAAAGAAAACAAATGAATAATATAAAATACGCAAATGGCATAATAAAATAAATAAAAAACGGGGGCGCGCGGAATGAGTGAATGGAAAAGATGTCAGCTTTCTGAATTTATTCAATTTAAAAATGGCAAAAAGCGGCCAATTAAATTTGGTTCAACTCCCGTTTATGGCGGCAATGGAATACTTGATTATACTGATACTGCCAACAATGAAAATAGCGTCATTATTGGGCGGGTAGGCGCTTATTGTGGAAGTGTCTATTATGAGTCAAATCAGCACTGGGTTTCTGATAATGCAATTTCTGCTGTCAATAAAGATAACTCTGATATAATTTTTGACTATTATTTGCTAAAAAACCTTGATTTGAACTATAGGCATATTGGGACAAGTCAACCGCTATTAACGCAAGAGATACTAAACACTATTGAAGTTGCCCTTCCGTCGCTTGTTGAGCAACGGGCTATTGCCGCTATTCTTTCCGCGTTAGACGATAAAATCGAGTTGAATAACCGCATAAACGCCAACCTTGAAGCGCAGGCGCAGGCGATTTTCAAAAGCTGGTTTCAGACACCAGAATCATCTAAATGGAAACATGGTTTTCTTTCCGATATGGTAGAAATTAATCCGCCCCGCAAGGTAAAAAACGAGACGCTTTTAACATATTTAGAAATGGCAAAACTTTCCATAAGTGGTCCTTTTCCGCTTGGCTGGACGAAAAGAATTTTTTCAGGAGGCATGAAGTTTGCCAATGGAGATACGTTATTGGCGCGTATAACACCGTGCTTGGAAAACGGCAAAGCCGCCTTTGTAAATTTTTTGGATAAAGGTGGAACAGGTTTTGGTTCAACTGAATATATCGTTCTTTCATCTAAAGAAGGGTATCCCGCAGAAATGACTTATTTATTCGCAAGAGATAAAGATTTTATAGACTATGCAGTTAAAAATATGTCTGGAACGACAGGAAGGCAACGCGTAAGCGCCGAAATGATCGGTAAATATCAAACACCTATACCACCAGAGAATTTTGTATCTAGTTATTCAGATATTTTTGCAACATATTTTGAGAGAATTCGCAACAACTCATTTGAGTCCCGCGCTCTCGCAGTTATACGAGACACGCTACTGCCAAAACTGATGAGCGGCGAATTAAGAGTTCAAGATATTGACGATCACGCAACAAACTATCTCGAAACAAAAGAGCAAAAGCGCGAAACGGGCAAATAAAGTCAAGATAATTATGAAAAATATCAATAAGAAACAAGGTTAAAAATGTCATATACCGAAAGCAACTATGAAAGCGCGATCATACAACTATTTCGCAATACGCTTGGCTACAACTATATATACGCGCCAGATTTAGATCGCGATTATTCAAATCCGCTTTATATGAGCGATCTGCTTCTTTCTTTGCGGCGCGTAAATCCAAAAGCGCCCGAAAGCGCGTTGAAAGAAGCCGTTTATAAATTGCGCGATTTTGAAAACGGCGATATATTGCAAAAAAACGCTCAATTTATGTATTATCTGCAAAACGGCTTGAGCGTAAACCACTTTGAAGACGGCGAACAAAAATCGGAGATTATCTATCTCGCGGATTTTAAGAATATGGAGCGCAACAGTTTCACTATCGCCAATCAGTGGACGATTGTGGAAAATAGCGAAAAACGCCCCGATATTATCGTTTTTTTAAACGGTTTGCCAATAGCGGTATTTGAGTTAAAATCGCCTTCGCGCGAAGGAACGGATGTTTCGGAAGCCTATCGCCAGCTTCGCAACTATATGCGAGAAATTCCGTCGCTATTTACCTATAACGCTTTTCTTGTAATAAGCGATTTTGCCCTATCAAAAGCGGGAAGTATTACGGCAAGCGAAGATCGTTTTATGGAGTGGAAAACGAAAGACGGCAGTTATGAAAATACCAAATACGCTCAATTTGACACTTTTTTTGAAGGATTGTTTGATAAAACGCGCTTGCTTGATATTGTCAAAAATTTTATTTGTTTTTCGGACGGCGCAAAAATAGTCGCCGCGTATCATCAATATTTTGCGGTCAGAAAAGCCGTTGCGTCTACCGTTGAAGCCGTTAAAACAGACGGCAAAGGCGGCGTGTTTTGGCATACGCAAGGCAGCGGCAAATCGCTTTCAATGGTATTTTACGCCCGCATTTTGCAAGAGGTTTTAAATTCGCCCACAATCGTCGTATTAACCGATCGTAACGATCTCGATAACCAGCTTTTTTCGCAATTTTCAAAATGCAAAGATTTTCTGCGGCAAATTCCGGAGCAAGCGGAAAGTCGCGCTCATTTGCGCGAACTTTTATCGCAACGGCAGGTAAACGGCGTGATTTTTACTACCGCTCAAAAATTTGAAGAGAGTTTTGAAACTCTATCGGAGCGCCGCAATATCGTCGTGATCGCGGATGAAGCTCACCGTAGCCAATTTATCGACGAAAAAGTGGACAATAAAACGGGGCGCATACAAAAATCTTTCGGGTTGATTATCCGCGAAAGTCTTCCGAACGCGACATATATCGGTTTTACAGGTACGCCAATTTCAAGCAAAGATCGCTCTACTATTGAAGTGTTTGGAAACTATATCGATATTTACGATATGACTCAGGCGGTAGACGACGGCGCAACGCGCCCTATTTTTTATGAAAGCCGCGTTATTCATTTGAAATTAGACAAAGACGCTTTGCGACTTATCGACGCGGAATACGACATTATGGCGCAAAGCGCCGAAGAATACTCCATAGAAAAGAGCAAAAAAGAGCTTGGCAGGCTAGATAGCATTTTGGGCGCGGAACAGACAATCGCTACTTTGTGCGAAGATATTGTCAAGCATTACGAAGAAAACCGCCAACAAGAACTCGCGGGCAAAGCGATGATAGTCGCGTATTCCCGCGCAATCGCCATGAGTATCTATCGCAAAATACTCGAAACGCGCCCCGCTTGGAGAGAGAAACTCGGCGTCATAATGACCGAAAATAACAACGATCCAGAAGAGTGGCGAGACGTTATCGGCAATAAACGTCATCGAGATGAAATGGCAAGACGTTTCAAAGACGACAACGACGCGCTAAAGATCGCGATTGTGGTGGATATGTGGCTAACTGGTTTTGATGTTCCCTCTCTTGCTACAATGTATGTTTACAAGCCGATGAGCGGACATAATCTAATGCAGGCAATCGCCCGTGTTAACCGCGTTTATAAAAACAAAGAGGGCGGCTTGATAGTGGATTATGTCGGCATTGCTTCGGCGCTAAAACAGGCGATGAGCGACTACACTAAACGCGATAAAAATAACTACGGCGATCCCAATATCTTAAAAACGGCTCTGCCGACGTTTATTGAAAAACTGGAGATTTGTCGAAATCTGTTGCATGGGTTTGATTACAGCGGTTTTATGAATAAGCAAGCCGCCGATTTTGAGCGAGCAAAAGCTATCGGCGGCGGCGCAAATTTTCTCTCGGACGTTAAAAAGGAAAAGCAAAAAGAAGCGTTTATCAAAGAGGCGGCGCTTTTGCGTCAAGCGCTGTCTCTTTGCCATTCAATCGTTGATCGTGAAAAGCGGTTTGAAGCCGCGTATTTTGAAGCAGTGCGAACGCTTCTTTCGCGCATTGCGACCGAAGGCAAACCTCTTTCTTTGAAAGAAATTAACGCCCGCATAAACGAATTGTTGAAGACAAGCATTCAAAGCGAAGGCGTTATCAATCTATTTTCCGACGCAAAAGAAAATTTTTCTATCTTTGATCCGAAATTCAAAGAAGAAATTTCCAAGATAAAAGATCGCAACATTGCGGTTGAAATCTTAAAGAAATTACTCGCGGAACAAGTGTCGCTTTATCGCAAAACAAATCTCGTAAAATCAGAAAAATTTTCCGAAATGTTATCCCGCGCTATGAAAGAGTATCTAAACGGCATGCTTACCAACGAAGAGGTTATCGCGGAGTTGTTAAAAATGGCAAACGATATAGCAAACGCCAAAGCCGAAGGAGACGCGCTGGGATTAAACGACGAAGAATCGGCGTTTTACGACGTGCTGGCAAGCCCTGAAGCCGTAAAAGATTTTTATCAAAACGAAGAGCTTGCGGAAATAACCCGCAAACTTGCGAATATGCTTCGCAAAAGCCGCGCTATAGATTGGCAGAAAAAAGAGTCCGCGCGCGCCGCTATGCGCCGTATGATAAAAAAACTGCTCAAAGAACATAAATATCCGCCTGAAGGCATGGAATATGCCGTTACTACTATAATACGCCAATGTGAAATGTGGGCTGATAATCAGACGTTTGTTCTTTAGTTTGTTTAATGCGCGAGTCAAATATATTTGCTTGCTTCGCGGATGGAAAGCGGCGACATTTTGTCTTTATGCGTTTTGATAAACGTTCGCACCCATTTTGGATTTGTTTTGCTATATTCGCGCAGAGCCCAACCGATAGCTTTGTTTATAAAAAACTCCGTTTGACCGAAGTTGTTTTCGATGATACGCCCAAGCAACGCCGCGTCGGTTTTTTCGCGCCTTTTAAGCTGGTAGTCGATTGCGACGCGACGAAGCCAAAAGTTTTGATCGACGCTCCAATTTAGCAACGTATCGTTTAATTCGGGATGGCAAAGCGCGACGGCGCCGATAATCGTATTAAGCCCGTCGACGCTATCCCACCACGATTTATCAACGACAAGATCGTGCAAATTCGGAATATCAAGCGGCGATAACGCCGACGAAACTTTGCTTAGGTAATCGACCGCCAAATACTGAAATTCGCGTTCCGACTGCCGCCAGCATTCAAAAACAAAATCCCAATCGACGAACTTTTTGTCGATTGCGTTTAGGAAATCGCGGCTTAACCTTTTTCTCATTGGCATAGGTATGCCAAGAAAAGCAAATTTGCCCCGCATATACGCGCTCATAGGCGCGGCTTTTTCAGGGTCAGCCGCTAACCTAAACGCTTCAAAAACGCCCGCCCAGATCGCCATAAAGCCGCCAAAATATCAAACGGCGGGGAGATTTTGCAACGCCTCAATCCTCTTTTCAAGCGGCGGGTGGCTCATAAACAATCTAGCGAGACTAAATCCTTCTTGTTTGCCTTCGGCGATTCCAAAGGCGTTTAGGCTCTTTGGCATTTCGTTTGGCATTTCGCTTTCTTGTCGCAAATGCGCCAAAGCCGCGATCATATGCGGCGCGCCCACCAGATGAGCCGCTCCAGCGTCGGCGGCGTATTCGCGTTTACGCGAAAACCACATTAGAATAGTCGAAGCGAGAATCGACAGAACGATTTCGCACACAATCACGGTAACGACGTAGCCAAAGCCGACCCCCTCCTCGTTTTTCAGCACGACGCGATCGACGACGTAGCCAATCACGCGCGCGAGGAACATCACGAAGGTGTTGATCACGCCCTGAATGAGCGACAAGGTAATCATATCGCCGTTAGCTACGTGCGAGATTTCGTGCGCCAAAACAGCCTTGATTTCGCCTTCGGAGTAGCGACTAAGCATGCCTTCGCTGATCGAAACCAGCGCGGAATTTTTGTTCCAGCCCGTAGCGAAAGCGTTGGCTTGCTCGGCGGGAAAAACGCCCACGTCGGGCATGCCGATATTTGCCTGTTGCGCGAGTTGTCGCACCGTTTCAAGCAGTCGCGCTTCGTCAAGGTTTGTCGTTTTTTTATCGATCAAACGGGTTTTGGTCGCCCATTTCGCCATTGGCTTGGACAAAAGCAAGGAAACAAACGATCC
>JAISMA010000218.1 GCA_031276985.1 Helicobacteraceae bacterium
TTAACGTGATCGGCTAAGGGTTTGATATGCGGCGCGATTGTTTGAGTTTCGCCCGCGACGTATTCGTGCAATGCCTTACGCTCCGCTTCGTTAAACTCTGTAGCAATGGCTTTATGCAAACGTTCTAACTTGTTGGCTTCTACGTTTAGCTTGACGTTTCGCGCTTCACGAATGGCTTCGTAACCTTCGCTTAGGGTGTTTTTCCACGTTCGCTTGAGACTGCCTAACGATCCCGTTATATCGTCAAAGGCTTGTCTGCTTTTGACGGCGTTATCGTATGTCTTGCGTAAATCGCGCTTGCCAAAACGCGAAGCTAAAGCAAAACCGCCAGCCGCTCCTAATAATGCGCGTTCGTTACTCCAGCCGTTCTCGCCGCTACTTCCGCCAATGACAAATCCCGCCGCGCTTGAGCCTACGTGAACGGGGGATTGCGCTTTGACCCCTTGACTTTTTGTTGCGGCTTGCGCTACACTTTCGGCTTGGGCAGGTGTAGCAGAACGCTCACGTACTCCGTGAAAAAGAGTTGGCAACCTGCCTTTCCCGTCGTTAGCTTTATCCTTCGCTAGTTTCAAACTATCCTCTGTTAGCGTTCCTTTATGCTTATACATATCAAAGAAAGCAATATCGCCTCTGCCCGTTCTGATTTCCTCGACGATGATCGTATAGCCCTTCTCTTGCTTGCCATAAACGATCGCGGGCTTGCCGCCTTTCGTGTGCGAATAAATCTTGCGGGTGTGGTCTTTCACAATTTCGGGATACTTCGCTATATCCTCAAGCGTTACCGCGATGTTTCCTCTTGCGGCTTCCGTCTTTGGATCGCCGTGATTTTTCAGCGTATGGCGTATCTGATCGCCGTTTATCGTGCGCGTGATTTGCGGGACCTTAAACGCTACGTCCTCGCCGTATTGTCGCTTAAAGGCTTCTACGATTTCTTTGGTTTCGTCGGCGTTTAGCTCTGAAATATAGATTTTATCGTTGCCTTGCGATAAGCGTTTAACCGCTTCGGTATCTAGCGGTTCAATAGCTTTTGCCTCGCTTGCCGCGATCGAGTTCCCATTTTCGTCAAGAACAAAAGTCTTTTTAGGATCGACGTCGAAAGTCGAGGGCGGATAGCTTTTTGCGCGTTCGGCGGCGGTTAATCCCCTTCGCCATTGCGCGTTCCTCGCTTCAGCCTCGCCGTGAAGGTTTCGATAATAATCGAAGTCTAAATATTCTGAACCGCCTCTCGCAAAGCCTTCAATATCTTGGACGGCGTGTTGTATCTCGTGAATTAGTACTTCTGGGCGGTTTAATGGATAGATTATTAGATTTCCAGTGTAAAGCCCATCTACGCCTAAGTCTTTTCGCGCCGCGAAAACCACTTTTTTTCGCAAAGTAGGATATTGTTTGAATAGCTCGTCGTGCTTGAGCAGATCGCCGAGATATATATTCTCATGGTTGGGTTGCTTCAGCTTGTCCACGACGCTTGCGTCTAACTTCCATTTGCTGTCGTCGATTTCAAACTTCCATTTGCCGTCTCTATCTTTGAACCAGCCCGTTTTAGCGTGAATGGCTTTGTCGGACGCGCCGCGTCTTGCTAATCGTTTGGCTTCTTGCAAAGGCGTTAATGGCGCGTTTGCCGCGTTCTCGCCGCCGAATATACTATTAACGCTTGCGCCTTGCTGTTTGATTGTATTCTGCGCGACGCTATTTGCGTTGCGTCCTAAATTTTGCGTTTTTTGGGTCGCAAACGCTTGCGGTTTATTAAAACGATTGTTTAGCTTGCTTGCGATCGCAAATCCGCCTAAAGCTCCCGCTAATCCTTTCGCCGCGTTGTATCTAAGGTTGCCGTTTTCGTCGCGCTCAAATCCCGCCGTCGATCCGATAGCCGCGCCGCTTGCGTGTGGCGAGGCGAAAACGTAAGGCGATCGCCCGTGATCTTTTATCGACGAGAGATAGTTTATTGGAAAACCATCCGCGATCGCTCTATCTATATGACCTAAAGCGCTAGTAATGGCTGTAACGGCGTTAGCGCCTCCGCCCGTATAATCGCCAGATGTTACTTCGGTAACCTCGAATTTCGCAGTATTGGGACCTTTCTCCCGAAATGTCCTATGCGCGATATAGCGGTTTCCCGCGTAATCAAACGATGATCCCTCGACCGCTATATATTTGTTTGTCTTAACGTCCCACGCCCACGCTTTATCGGGGTTAAGTTTTAGTTGCGGGATAACCTTAGAGTACTTGCGATAGTTGGCGATTTGTCTTTCTAAACCATTGACCTCGCCCATCGCAGAATCGTATCTTTCGCTAAAAATAACGCTTTCTTTCAAAGAGACTTTTTCTTTCGCTAGTCTCCGTTGCATTTTGGCGATCCTGTCGTCGATTATTTGTTGCGTTTGCGCTAACGCTTGCTCGATTTCCGCGCTCGCTTTGCTTGTCGCCGTCGTTTCAGTCGCCGTCGGCGTTGGTTCGGTTTTTTGGCTATTTATAAAGTCGGACTTTCGATCAGCCGTTTTTGCCGCTGTCGCGGGCGTTTGCGGTTTGGCGGTTTGGCGCGTAGTTGGCGCGTTAGGGTTAGCTTTTCCGTAGTTTGCGATCCAGCTATCCACCGCTCGCTTGACTCCATTTTTTCTGCCTACGGTCTCGTACATAGCCATAGCGCTGATAAGCGCGTCGCTTGCGCTCGCTTCTGTCGGCGCGCCAAAACCGCCGCCCGATTTTGTTTCTAAAACGCCCCAGTTGTTCCTAGCGGCTGTGCCGCCATATTTAACGGGCGATCTGTAAAGCGCGAGTTTGAAGCCGTCTAATTCAAACAGCAATGCGTTTACTTTGTGCCTGCCCGTTCCTTTTATTACATCATTAACCCACGCTTCGCCCATTTTTAGCTTTGGCAGTATTCGCTTCGCGGCGGGGATTGCGCCGATTTGTTTTTTTATCCAATCGATTTTGTATTTGTCTTTAGCCGCCGTAGCCGCTTCCCATTCTTTATTAAACCTCTCTTGCGCCGCTTCTATGTCGGCGGTCGCTTTTTTAACGATAGCTTTGTAGTTTTCGGGCTTAATCGCGGGCATTTGCGGGTCTGCGGGCGCGGTTGTCGCGGTTGTATGCGTCGCGGTTGTATTTGCGATCGGCGTTTGCGTAGTTGGCGCGGGCGTATTCGTAGCGGCGGGCGTTCGTTTGTTTTTCGCCATATAGTCCGCGACTTGTCGCTTTACGTCGCTTTCGGTGATTGCGATCTGTTTGGTTTGCGAGGCGCGTTTAGACGCTTGCGCTACGGGCTGTTCTTTCATAACCGCGAGGGCTTCGTATGCGCGATCATAGACGCTTTGCAGTCTTGGGTTTTCCGCCGCTTCGGTAGCGATTGCTTGAACGGCTTCGCGGTCGCCCGTTTTGATTGCTTGCGTAAGCCTTCCGTATTCGGATCGTATAAACGGCGGGGTTTCGGGCGTGATTTCGCGCTCGA
>JAISMA010000252.1 GCA_031276985.1 Helicobacteraceae bacterium
AAGCCGCCAAAAAAATCGACGATCTTTTTCACGTCGCGTTCGCGCAGGCGGTTTTTTGCGCCGTCTTTGACGAAATCGCGGGAAGCGTCGACGATGTAAATTCCCGTTCTGGAAACGGCGTTTTCTTTGTCGAGTACGATAATGCAGGCGGGAATGCCCGTGCCGTAAAACAGGTTTGGCGGCAGACCGATTATGCCTTTAATCACTTTTTGGTCGATTAGGCTTTTGCGGATCGCGGCTTCCGCGCCGCCGCGAAACAACACGCCGTGCGGCAGAATGATTGCGCCTTTGGCGTTTGGCTTCATCGATCTTAAGCAGTGTATGAGCCACGCGAAATCGCCGTTTTTGGCGGGCGGCATTGCGCCAAAGCCCACGAAGCGCTCTTTGTGAGTTAATCCCGTCGTCCATGCTTTGTATGAAAACGGCGGATTGGCGACGACGTAATCGAAGCGTTTGATCGCCTCGCCGTCGAAGTATTGCGGCGCGGAGAACGTGCTTTTACCGCCTTTGATCGTTGCCGTCGCTTTGTTGTGCAAGACGAGATTCATCTTTGCTAGTCCCGCCGTGCGACTTTCGCTTTCCTGCCCGTAAATGCTAAGTCCGTACGGCGCTTCGTCGGAAGCGCGAATGAGCAGCGAACCGCTTCCGCAAGCGGGATCGTATATGGTTTCGTCGGCGCTTTTCGCGCCGCTCGCGCCGATGATTTTCGCAATGACGCGAGAGACTTCGGCGGGCGTGTAGAACTGCCCTTTGCTTTTGCCGCTTTCGGTGGCGAAATGGCGCATAAGGTATTCGTAGGCGTCGCCGATGATGTCGTCGCCGCCCGCTTGGTTGGCGCTGAAGTCGAAGGCGTCTTCAAATATGGAGATTAGTTTGGTTAGCTTTTCTATTTTTTCCGCGCCAGAGCCGATTTTGTCGTCGCTGTCGAAGTCGGCTATGTCGATAACGCCCGCGAGGTTGTTATCTTGCGCGAGTTTTGCGATGGTTGTGTTTATGCGCTCGCCAATGTTTGCGGAGTTTTTCGCGGCGATTAGATCGTCAAAGCCGCCGCCTTCGTCCACTTTGATTTCGCCGTAGCGATTGTTTTTGAAGCGATCGGTAACGTATTTCATAAATAGCAGGGTTAATATGTAATCTTTGTATTCGGACGCGTCCATGCCGCCGCGCAACTCGTCGCAACTTGCCCATAGCGCGCCGTATATTTTGCTTTTCTTTACCGCCATAAGCGCTTCTCCTTGCGTTTTGAGTCGGGGAATTATAGGAATTTGTGATAAGGCGCGCCGAAAACGGCTTCGATCTTTTTTGCCATTTTGACGCTGATTCGCCTTGCGCCGCGCTCCATATCGGATATTACGTTTTGCTTCGCGCCGAGTTTTTCGGCAAATTCGCCTTGCGTTAAGTTGTTTTTGAGGCGAAGGCATTTAAGCGCCATCGACGGACAGCCTTCGTCCTCGCAACATTCAAGCTCCACGTCGTGTCCGCTTAGGCGCAAAAAGGAACAAACGGCTTCGCCAACGCTTTTGGCGGCTTCGGAATCGGCTACGGCGGCGACAACTTCGCACCCTTTCGCGCCGCGCCTTAAAGAGAGTTTGATCTCCATTACACTTTAATTCCCAGCAGCGTTTCCAACATTGTCTGTATCGTGCTGATGACCCGCGCGTTCGCCGAATAACCCGCTTGAAAGCGAATTAGGTTCGCAAGCTCTTCGTCGACATTGACGCGGCTAATGGAATTAAACTGCGTTCCGACGCTGTTTTCGATTGCCGTAGCCGTTTCCAAAGAGGTCGCCGAGGTTGCCGCGTCCTCCGCGAGCGATCCCGCGAGAAACTTATAGCGTCCCATGATTGTCTCTCTTGAAACCGAGCCGTCGAGATTGAAAAACGAGACGTTTTCGTATTGAAGCTGTTGCATGGCGTTGGCGATTTTGTTGTTGCCGACGACGGGCAGATCGTAGGCTTGAATCTTGGCGGGATCGTTTTTGAAAAGGCTGTTTAGATCTATGTCTTTGGCGCTGGAGCCGACAAAAAAACTATTAAGCCCGATCGCGCCGCCAAAACCCGTTTCGTTATCGACGAGGTTAAACGACAGTTCGGAGTTTTGATCTTTTACATGGATGCTTAGGCGGTTGCCGTCAAAACCCGCGACGAGAAAATCGTCGACGTCGTTTGTCATATCGTTGTCTTTGTTGTCGTCGACGCGAGGCATATTTATTTGCGCGGCGATTCCGTGCAAAGTGGAATAAAGCGGATTGGTCGATTGTTTGTCGACGATTATCTTTCTTGCGGCGATCTGAACGCCGTTGTCGTCGTATACGCCGATTGTAAAACTTCCGTTTGCGATCGTGAATGGAATATCGAGCGCGTCGACTACGTCGAGATTTTTTGATCCCGTCATATCTAACGCCGATCGTATATACGACGTATCTTCGGAAATAAGCAGCGATCCTAACTGCGTGGAAGCGCTTGTCGCGTTCGTAACCAAAGCCAACTGCCCGCCCGCGATACGCGCCTCGCCGTCTAAATTTCGCGCCGATAACTGCGCGTTGATCGCGTCGGCGACTTGCGAAAGGCTCATTAGTTTTGGATCGATATGAACTACTATATCGGGCTGAAGCCTAACGCCTTCTTGAGAATATGCGGTTATGGTCATATCGCCCTCTTGAACTTTGCCGACCAAAACCTCTTTGCCAAGATTGGCGATCGGGGTATATTTCGCGCGTTCGGGAGAGAGGCTGACGCTATCGCCGATTAGGGCGCTTGTCATGCTTGTCGCGGCGCTGGATGCGTAAATTTGATTTGTGGATTGGATTAACCCGCGCGCGAAAACGTCGAGAGCGTCTTTGTATTTTTGCAAAAGTCCGTCGGCGGATTCGCCCGTAGCTTTGTTGAACGTTCGCCCGCGCAAATCGAGAATCGCGCCTAGCTTGCCGCCCGTAATGTCTTTGCTAATGTCGATTAGGCTTAGATCGCGCTGTTGAAAATAGACGGCGTTTTGCCCCAGCTCTCCGTTTGCGGCGATCGGGCGGAAACTGTCGTCGTTTACAATCGAAAAACCGCCTAAAAGTATCGAATAATTTTCGTCGTAATCGGCGACGTAGGAGTCGGTTTCGGTCATTGTTTTAACGCCCGTTTTCAACACCTGCGCGCCCGTTAGTTTTTGAAGCTGCAATTCAAGGTTGTCGCGCTCGTCGCGCAATTGGTTCGCGTGGGCGTAATCGCTCGCTTCGGCTTCGCGTATTTTTTTGTTGATATTGGCGATCTCTTTGGCTAGTTTATTGACTTCGCTAACGACGCTCGCAAGATGTTCGTCGGCTAATTTTTGCAGATCGCTTAATTTGGCGCGAATCTGTTGCAGGCTTAGGCTAAGGTTTTTGGCGGCTTCGGCGACGGTAACTTTTTGCGTGCTTTCCGTAGGATTTACGGAGAGCTTCTGCCATGCGTTGAAATACGCCAGCAGATCGCGCTGAACGCCTTTTTCGTCGATGTCGGGAAAGTATTGCGACGCTTCTTGAAGCGTTTGCGTCGTATAGTCGTAAAACTCAAGTTTGGTCGCCGCGTCGCGGTAGCGCTCATAGACAAACTCGTTGTGAACGCGAATTACCTGATCGACTTTCGCGCCCGTGCCGATGTCGCCCGGGTTGACGCGTAACGAAATGCGGGAGCTAATGTCGACTTTTTGGCGCGTATAGGACGGATTGTCCGCGTTGGCTATGTTGTTGGAGACAATATCCGTCGCTAACTGCGAAACCTGCAAACCCGAATAGCTTGTGTAAAGCGCCGAAAGCAAAGACACGATCTATCCTCTTGTTTGCAGTAAGCCCGCGTTGGAGAGTTTAACGCCGTCGTAGCCGTTTTGCTCGCTTGGCAGGATCGCGCTCAAAAGCGACGAATAAAACTCGCCAATCGTGGAAACCAGCGAAGCAAGCCGTTTGTTGAGTTTGTGAAGGTCGATCAAAGAGCCTTTAAGTTTTTCCAGCAGATCGCGCTCTTCGGGCGTGATCGCGCTTGCGAGATCTTCGCTCGCGGCGACTTTCGCGATCGCTTGATCCAAAAGCGTTTTTTGCGCCTGAAATACGGCGACAAGCTCCTCTTTGGCTTTTGCGCGGCTAAAAATCTCCTCGTGTTTCGCCTCTTTAATGGCGGCTAAATCGGATTTGGTAACGCCGATTAGTTTTTCTAGCGTTTCGTTAGCGGCTTTCAGCTTGGCGGCGATCATACAAATTGCCCCTTTCTAAAATTTGGAGGGGCGAGGAGTCAAATCAAAGCCTCCGCGACTTTTTGCGCGGTTTTTTCAAGGTCGAATTTGTATCGTCCCTGCTCGATCTCTTTTTTGATCTCCTCGACCCTGTTTTGCGGTTTTTGAGCCTCTCGCGCTTTCGCGCTTTCCTTTGCGTCGCTCAAACCGACTACGCTTCCGACTTGGCTTTGCGTGATTGGAGTAACCATTTTCTACCTTTTCAAACCTAGTTTATTTCCAACTAAATCGGCGGCGCTCATTTTTCCTGAACCTTGTTTTGCAAGAAATTGAACAAAAGCTCGCTGTAACCGAAACTGCCCGATAGCGCCGAAGCCAGCGTTTCGTGATAGAGCGATCGGTAAATCTCGCTTCCCGCGCTTTTGCCAAACAGCGGATCGTCGCCGCTCATCGCAATATCGAGGGTCTGTTTCAACAGCAACGCCTCGAAGTTGTCCGTCTGCTCTTTGAGCGCGGCTTTCGTGTTTGGCGAGCGCCGCGTTACCTCGCCTAAAATCGCGTTTCTAGGCAATGCGGATTCGTAGGTTTGCATTAGTTGATCTCCAATTCCGCCTCTAACGCGCCGGAGCGTTTCAGGGCTTGCATAATCGCGATCACGTCGTTCGCGCCCGCGCCAATCTGTTGCAACGCGCCCGCGACGTTCGCCACCGTTAGCGGCTTGCCGTCGGGAGAAAGGCTTTCGTCAATGTTGAGCGTAACGGCGTTATGCGTTATCACGACGGGTCTAACGCGCGCGTTTATTCCCGCGACGATCGTGCCGCTTTTTTCGTCGATTGTTACTTTGTTTGCGATAGCGATCGGAACGTCGATATTGCCCGCTTCGGACAAAAACTCGACCATGCTCGCGTCTTTTGGCTTTTGGAGATTGATCGATCTGGCGTCGATCGCGTTTGCGATCCGCTCGCCGTAGCGCCGATTGATTGCGTTTTGGATTGCGACCGCGTTGTCCAAGCTACTTTCTTTTAGGCTCAAAACCGCCGTTTCGCGTCCCGCGAGATCGAATCTCGCCTCCCGCTCGATGATTGCGCCGTTTGCGATTTTGGCGGCGTTTGTCTGCGCGTTTTGGGCGGTCGAAACCGCGCCCTGCGCCAAAGCGTAAATGTTGCCGTCCGCGCCTTTAAGCGCCGTCATCAGCAACGTTCCGCCCTTAAGACTTTTGGCGTCGCCGATAGAGCCGATTTGAATATCGACGCGATCGCCCTGTCTGGCGAACGGCTCAAGTTTGGCGGTTACCATAACCGCCGCGACGTTTTTGCTGTTGATGTCGTTTTGGGAGACTTTGATATTGACGCTTTGCAACAGATTGGCTAACGTCTGCGTCGTGATCGCGCCCGTCGTTCCGTCGCCCGTGCCGCTTAAACCCACGACTAAACCAAATCCCATAAGCTGATTGTCGCGGATTCCGACGACGTTTGTAATGTCTTTGATTGGTCGCGCCAGCAGCGAATTGACGCACACAAATAAAAAAAGTATGAGCGCCGTAGCCCGCGCCGCGCTTTCAATGCGACTCGCCAGATTAGCGCCGCCGCTTCCAAACAAAACGCTTAACTTAAACATCGCCGCTCCATGCAAGAGTTTCGCGTCTGCCAGCAATTAACGTTCCAATAAGTAGTAACTAAGCGTCGTTTTGCCGAACTTTCTGCGTTTTGCGAGAGTCAGCGATCCTAGCCGATCGGCAAGCGACGCGGCGGAACTATGCTCTACAATCGCGCCCGCCGTTACTTTAGGCGAAAGCGCGGCGATCGCGTTTTGCGTTTTTTCGTAAACGTCCGCAAAGCCGTCGCGGATTGAAAAAGGCGGATCAAAGTAAAACCACGCTTTTTTATCGATTGATTTCAAATAGTCCGTCGCGCTTGCGATCAAAGCGAACGCGTCGCCGAAAAACAGTTTCGCGTTGGCAATCTTTAGCGCGGCGATATTTTGCTCCAAAACCTTGAAAACTTGGCGATCGCGCTCGATGAAAATCGCCAAATCCGCGCCGCGACTGATCGCCTCAAGCCCGACCGATCCGCTTCCCGCAAACGCTTCGAGAAAGGCAAAACCCGCGATCTCGCCTTGTAGCGAATCAAAGATCGATTCGCGCGCGATCGATTTGGTGGGACGCGCTCCAAGCGTTTCGGGCAACAAAAACGCGCGCCCTTTTAGCGATCCGCCGACGATTTTCGCGTAGTTCATGTTTGCCTCAACAGATCCAGCAACTCTTTTGCGTAACGTTTTGTTAGCGCGGAGATTTTTTCGTCGATTTCGCTTTGTATTTCGCCGCCCTTTAAGCCGATCGCGGCTGATTTTACCGCTTCAAGCGCCTCGAAGCGCTCAATCGCGCCCAGAAGCGTTTCGGAACTGAACGGCTTTTTTATGTGTTCGCCGATTATCAGTAGCGGTTTGTCCGCCGCGACGGCGCGATCGGATACGATCAGATCGCAGCGGTTTATCGGGGCTAATCTATTTTTAAGCGTTCGCTCAAGCGCTTTTTTTAGCAGTAAAGAATCGCACAGCGCCGCAACTAAAGCCACTTTTTTGCCTAATTTTGTTAAATATTCGCAAATACTTTCGCTTGGCTATTAAAAATATTTCTTTGCCGACGATTTAGTTGCGAAGCCTTCTTATTATACCATATCGGAAAGAGGGCAAAGGAGTCTCTCATGGAAATAGGCGGTATAAGCGCTAGACTGCCGTCCGCGGCAACTAAAGCGGCGCAAGAAAAACGGCAAAGCGAGCAAATCAAAGAGGCAAACTCGGCTCAAGAGATCGCTGTGCGGGCTGAAAAAGCGGGCGAAGAAGCGCAAATGAGCAGGGAACAGTTTGAAAATCTCGTTTCAAATCTCAACGAATCGGCGCATACGCTGAGAATGCAACTTCGCTTCGGCTACAGCGAGGACATCGGCGGGCTGTATTTAAGCGTGCTGGACGCAAAAAGCGGCGACGTTATTCGTCAGATTCCTAGCGAGCAGGCGATTAAGTTTATCGCCAGAATGCGGGAAGTGGCAGGATTGTTGCTTGACGAAAGAGCGTAAAAACATATATAAAGGATAAGTTATGGCGGTTGGATCGGTAAGTATGCTTGGACTTAGTTTGAACGGGCAAAGCGCGTTGAACGCGGATTTGATAGATCAGCTAAAAGAAGCCGATAAAAGCGTGATGATTAAGCCGCTTGAAACGCAGCTTACGAAAATATACAAAAAGCAAGAGGATCAGACCAAACTCGTCGAGAAAATAAACGCTTTCCGCGACGCTACGTCCGTATTCGCAAGCGATTCAAGCTACTTAAAACGCGGCGTAAGCGTCGGCGGCGATTCGGTAAGCATAACGGCTAACGACGGCGCGGCTATACAGACCATGACGCTTAAAGTCGAAAAGCTGGCTAAAAATTCTGTGGCGCAACTTGGCAAAAACTTCGATACGGAAAGCGGAATCGTTAATGGAATCGGCAAACCGCTAACGTTAAAAATTGCCCGCGGCGCAAGCGCGGCGCTGGAGATCGAAGTAAAAAACGGCATGACGTTAAGCGAGCTTAGAGACGCGATCAACGAAGCGGGCGGCGGAAACATAAGCGCATCGATTCTAAACGTTGGCGGCAACGAACCATATAGTCTAATTATTAAAACCGCGAAAACGGGCGCTAGCGAGCAACTAAGTTTTGAATGGTTTGACGGCGACAACCCATTCGCCAGCGGCATAGGATTTAATGACACGCAAAAAGCGCAAGACGCCGAATTTGTTTATAACGGACTAAGCGTAACGCGATCAAACAATACGGTTTCGGATCTGGTTTCAGGCGTTACGATCGAGTTAAAAAAAGCCGACTTAGCAGATACAAACGTTTCTATTGCGCGTAGCTTGTCCGATCTGTCCGAACAGATGAAAGCCTTTGTCGATTCCTATAACGATCTAACCAAATTTCTGGACGAAATCACCAAATATACCGTCGATTCTGGCGAAGCGGGCAGTTTTCAGGGCGACGGGCGTATAAATTCCATTCGCGGCGAGCTAAACAAAATACTTTTTGCCGCGAACGAAGAGGGTAAAAACATATCGGATATTTCGCGCCCGCAGTACGATCTAAGCGGCGAAGTCGTCGGTATGTTTTTTGCCTTCAATTTAAGCGAAAAAGGGACTTTAACTTACGATCAAAAAACCTTTGAGCAGGCGTTAAGCCAAGATCCCGAAGGCGTGGAAAAACTGCTTCGCGGCGTAACCAACACGGTAAACGCGCAAGCGATCGGCGCGGCGACGCCAAGCGGTACGGATGCTTCTTACGCGTCGGGCGATCTAACGATTAACGGCGCGGCGATCGGCGCTTTTAATTTCGACGCGGCTGATTCGTCCGCGAAAAACGCGCAAAAACTGCTGGAAGCGATTAACGCCAAAACGTCCGAAACGGGCGTGGCGGCGCGGCTTGGCGCAAGCGGGGCAAATATCATTTTGCGTAACGACTTTGGCGATTCGATCGTAATTGGCGGCGCGAAAGCCTCCGAACTTGGTTTGCCCGCTGGAACTTTTAGCGCTACGGTTACTAATAAAAACGGCGTTTTTTCCAATCTGGACAAATACGTAGACAAGTTAAGCGGCTTTTGGCAAGACGCGCGAATGACGCTTGTGGAAAACCAATTAAAAAGCGACGTAACAAATTTGACGGAAAGTATTCAAAAAGCGTTAAACAGAATTAACGCCAAATACGCGATCATGACGGCGCAATTCGCGTCGTATAACGCGCTAATAAGCAAATACCAAAGCTCGTTTAGCGGCGTCGCGCAGATGATTGAACAAGCGGCGAATTCAAAGAATTAACGATGAATAACGCATATTCCGCTTACGCGCAAAACGCGGCGACCGTACAATCGCCGTATAAACTTGTACAAATGTTGTTTGAAGGGATTTTGAAGTTTGTCTCGCAGGCAAAGAAATCAATGGAAAACGGCGACATTGAAAAACAGGTTTATTGGATTAACCGCGCAATCGATATTTTCACCGAGCTAATGGCGTCGCTGGATTTTTCCGAAGGCAACGGTAATATGAGCGCGTACTTGCAAGGGTTATACGCTTATCAGATAAAGTTGCTCACGGAAGCCAATATCGAATGCGACGCATCGCGTTTGGACACGACGCTAAAAGTAGCCAAAGGACTGCTTGACGCGTGGAACGAAGAGACGGGATTAAACGATGAATCAGGCGCGTAAATGGAATAACGATCTAAAGATCGCAATCGTCAATGAAGAGATAGAAACAATCGCGAGACTTCACGGCGAAGCGCCAATTATATTTGACGATCAAGAGGACGCAAAAGAGTCCGCCGCGCTAATCGCCGAAACGATCGCGCT
>JAISMA010000019.1 GCA_031276985.1 Helicobacteraceae bacterium
CAAGGTTTTATGCTCGCGCATTGAAGCGAAGCGAAAACCCTTTACTAGCAAAATCAAGCGTAGAAATAATGCTGTGAGAGAAACGATGAGAGGATACAAACCGAATTCGCCAATATCAAAAAGCGATTGAAGCGGAAACGGCGCGAAGCGTCCTTTGTAAGCGTAAAGCGCGGTCATAGCGCTTATATTTATTGTTGTTGGTTTTTGGGAGGTTTGCGTTTAACCGCGGCGTTTGAGGGCGAATTTGGCGATGAAAAAACAAATTTACCATACAGAACGCAGCCTTTGCATCCCGGTTCGCATTGTTTCTTTAACAATACGCAACGATCGGCGCTATAGTGTCGACATGAAAACGACATACTTTATCCTTTCACTAATTTAATTTTGCGGATTGATATTTTACGCGCCAACCGCTTAACGCGCCCTACCCAGCTAGACCTGTCCAAACATATTAACGGCGCTATATTATTCGATTGCGAAGCGCTCGCCTACTTTCATAATTTTTATTCGCTTGGATAATTCCTCGTCGTTTTTAAGGCGCGAGTCAATATCATGAAGCGGGTATAGATAGTGTTCGTCGCCAAGTTGTATAACCCCTAAATGCATTGGCATGGTAATTTTTGCGTTTAACTCTTTTGCGGCGAGAAAAAACTCGTCGATATTGAGATGTTGATAATGCATAAACCACCTTGGCTCATAAGCGCCAGCGCCTATCAAAGCGTAGTCGATTGAATAGCGCTCGCCAAACTCTTCAAAACCTCTAAAATATCCCGTGTCTCCAGAAAAATATATCGTTTTGCTTCCTTCGATTAAAAAACCGCCCCATAGCGTAGAATCAACGCCCTGCCCTACCTTTAATGACCAGTGTTGCGCGGGCAAAAACGTATAGACGATCGCGCCGATCGTTACGCTGTCGTACCAATCAAGCTCGTATATCTCTTTTGCGCCTAAACTTTTGAAATATTCGCCCATATTAAGACCCGCGATAAATATCGCCTCTTTTTTAATAAGTTCTTCTATGCTTTGCGTATCTAAATGATCGTAGTGATTATGGCTTATTAACACAATAGGTTTTTGCGAAACGACGCCAAAATCAAACGGAGTCTTAACGTTTTTGGAGGCTAAACCAGCGCGATCGGACAGTAGCGGATCCAGAAAAATCGTCGCGCCGTCGAGTTTAATTATAAACGAAGCGTGTCCCGCAAAAGATATGGAGTTATTATTGTCCGCGAGATATTTATAATCGTTTTGAATATATTGGTAACTATCCGTATCGAAAGCGGGCGTTTGAAAACGTTTTGCGAAAATTTTGCGCGGCGCTAGAGAAAAAAACGACTTTCTTTCAAGCCATGGGTTGAAAAACCTGCCGTTTTTATCTATATGTTCGGCATGAAGCAAAGCGACGTCGTAAGATTTTGCCCTCTCTCGCCACGCTTGCTCGTCAAACTCGGGCTGTTTTACGCGCGCTATGCCAGCGACTATTATTACGACAAATCCAATAACGGCAAACTTTATTAAACGCTTTCGGTTACCGATAAAACGCATCAAATCATCCTTAACGAAAGCAATAACGAGTGATTAACTTTTTAACTGCTCTAAGCGCTCGCGTTTTGTGCCGATCGAGGTAATCTGTACGCCAAAATTACCGTCGACGATCACCACCTCGCCTTCGGCGATTTTCTTATTATCCACCAGAATATCCAGCGGCTCGTTGGCAAGCTGATCTAACTCCACGATCGATCCAATATCCATATTGATTACGTCGCGCAAAAGCATCTGTTTTTTGCCTATTCGCACGCGCACGATCAAACGCACGTCCATTAACAGTTGAATGTTTTTGCTTTCTTCGGGCGTAAGCGACGAATGTTCGCGCGGCGTAACGCCGACTTGCGCGTTTTCCGCTCGGCGCGGCGGCGTTTGCGGCGCGGCGGCTTTATCGATCGCGCTCGCCACGTCCTGATCGATTGCAAACATAATGACGCTTTCGATCCCGCCGATAGAGAAGTTAAACGTAAACATTTTCGCAAATCGTCCAAGCTCCGCCAAATCGCCCTGATCGATAAATTTCGCTTCGCCGATCTTAATAGCAAATTTGGCGATCTCGTTTTGCGCGGCAAGCGAGCTTGAGAGCGCGCCAAAAATCTGCGAAATTATCTCTTTGGTCGCGTCGAGTTCGTCGTTGTCCATCGTTTCTTTGCTCTCGCCCGATCCGCCAAGCATCATATCCGACAGCGCGGAGCCAAGTTGCGGCGGTATAAGCGCGCGCCCTTTGCCAAGCGCGGGACCAGAAAAATCCAGATCGATCGTAGCGACTGGCGCGACGACGGTGGAATCATGGTTTAGCGCGCTCTCGTCCTTGAGCGCGACCGTTGGCGTTGAGCCGAGCAGACCATTCACGGTGGCGACTATCTCTTTTTGCAAAAGTTCGATAAAACTCATTACGCTTCGCCTTTGAACGCTTGTATTTTCTTGCGTCGTTCGTCTTCTAGACGCGCTAATATCTCTTTTACGTCGTCGTGTTCGGTGCGTATCGCCTCTTCGACCTCGACGGTTTTGCGAAACCTGCTTAATCCAAGTTTGGCGATAAACTTATCCTCGCCGTCAATGCACAGCACAGCCGTGTCGTTCGCGGGACGATTTAAGATCAAAATATCGCCGTTTTTCAACTCGAATAGCTCGCGTAATGTTAGCTTAGCGTCGCCTATAATCGCTTCCAAACTGACTCTCGCGCCGCCAAGCAGGGTTTTAAGCTCCCTGTTGCGCGATTTTTTGGAGCTTGTGTCGCTAATCATAATATCCCGCGCCGCGAGTTTTGGCAAGATCGGCTCTAAAGCGATCACGGGATAGCAGATATTCATCATGCCGCTGGTGTGTCCGATGATGATCTCCATTACCACCATTACTACGATCTCGTTTTGCGCGACGATCTGTATCACGTTTGGGCTGGACTCTTTTGCCTCCACAAGCGGATAAAGTTCGGTTACGGGCGACCACGCGTCTTTTAAGTTTTGCATAATCACGCGCAGAATCGTATCAAGCAGATTTAGCTCGATGTCGGTGAAATCGCGGTTGGCGTCGTACGCTTCGCCTTTGCCGCCAAGTAGCCGATCGACCATAGGAAACGCAATCGCCGAATTAATCTCCAAAACGCCGCTACCTTCTAGCGGCTTCATTGAAAAAACGTTGAAACTTGTCGGCGAGGGCAAACTCATCAGAAATTCGCCGTAAGTCATCTGATCGACCGAATGCAGTTGAATCTCCACGATCGATCGCATCACGGACGAAATTTGCGACGAAAGCGCGCGCACCATTTTGTCGTGAATAGACCTAAAAGCGCGAAGCTGCTCTTTGCTGACGCGGTTTGGGCGCTTGAAATCGTACAGCGTAACTTGACGCTGCTCCACCCTCTTTTCTTTTTTGAGCAGTTGTTCCGGCGTGGTCTGATCGTCGTCGACCGCCTCAAGCAGCGCGTCAATTTCTTCTTGGCTAAGAATATCCGCCACTTACGCCATCCTTTCGCGTATTTTGCGCGTAACGTTTTTGATAATCTGCGATATGCGCGACTCGGTTATATTCAAAATATCGCTAATCTCTTTTAGGTTTAACTCCTCGTAAAAATAAAGCTGAATAATCGTCTGTTCGCGCTCGTTCATGCGCGAAAGCGCGATCGTAACCTGTTCGATCGCTTCGTCTATTAACACCTTTTTTTCCACTTCGTCTTCGCCGCCAAAAATCTGTATCTGCTCGTCAAGAGGCATAAGCGATCCTATATCGCCCGCGTCGCGCGCTTTTTGTATTTTTGATATGTCTTCTTTTAGCGCCTCCGCGAGATATTCGTCGCTAGGTTCTTCGTTGTGTTCGCCAAAGTAAGAGATTATAAGTTTTTCCACGTCTTTGATCATCTTGCGATCGCCTCGGCTTAACGTGTCGAGACTTCGCAAAAAATCCAGCATCGCGCCATGCACGCGCTTTTTCGCAAAGCCCCAGAAACTGTCGTTTAGCTCCGCGTCGTAACGCCGCGCTAGTTTGATAAGCTCCTCCGCGCCGATCGAGATTAGATCGCTCGCTTCTATGCTTGCGGGCAGTCGCTCTTTCATTCTGTGCGCCATCGCTTTTACGGCGGGCAAGAATCGCACGGCAAGATCGTTTAGCGCGTCTTGGCGTTGCGCGGCGTAAGCGTTCGGCGCGTTTTGCCTTAGGCTCATACCGATTCCTCGTTTTTGAGCGCGTTGGTCTCTTTTTCAAGGGATCTGATAAAGCCGATTGAATCGCGGATATATATCTCTCGTTTTTCAATTTGGGCGCGCGCTTTATCAAGCTGGGTTTCGTAGTATTCAGAACCTAGTTTATATGCGGTTTTCACGTCGCTATAGCGCACAAAAAAACCGCTTGCGGCAAGCGCTATCATATAAAAAATAAAAGTGATCGCCACACAGACGTAGATCATCATAAGCGGCTCAAAATTGGCTAAAAGCGTAAAAATAAGCCCCACAAAAAAACCGCTTGCCGTGAGAAAAAATATAAAGTTGTCGGCGCGTATCATAACCTGCTCTTTCAAAACTGATCGAGTAGCCGTTTGAAAAACCCTCTAAAACCGCTTCCCTCCTTTGCTTCAAGCATTCCGCGTTCCATAAGCCGTAGCAAAGAGCCTAAAATCTCGCTTAATCTAGCGGTCGATCTGGAATTCGCAATCTCTTTTGAAAAGAGGTATCGCCCGCGAACGCTTCTGGTTACGTCGTTATCGCGCGGCAACGTTCCAAGCAGTTTCAAATCGACGTTTGGCAGATTTTTCGCCGCGACTTTGGCGATCTTCTCGTAAACCTGCTCGCCTTCGCGATCGCTTTGGGTTTGGTTGATAATCATTAGTAGTCGTCTAGGAGCGTCGGACAACACTTTAAGCATTGCGTAAGCGTCGGTGATCGCGGCGGGATCGGGCGTTGCGATAATCAGCGTTTCGTCGGCGGCGTTCAGAAAGGTTTGCACGCTATCGCCAATGCCCGCGCCCGTATCCACGACGAGATAATCGAGAAAATCCAGCTTTTTGATCTCGTCGTAGAATCTTTCCAGCGCGTAACGCTCGCCAAATTTCAGTATATCGCCGCCGCTTTCGCCCGGAACCAGATAAAACGTTTTATCAAGTTGCATCAAAATATCTTCCACGCCGCATTCGCCGCGCATAAGATTCAAAATGGTTTTTTCGGGCTTAACGCCTAACATTACGTCAAGATTCGCAAGCCCAATATCCGCGTCAAGCAAGCCGACTTGATAGCCTTTTTGCGCCAAAAGCCAGCCCAAATTGGCGCTGATCGTCGTTTTGCCCACGCCGCCCTTGCCGCTTGTTATGGCGATAAACTTTGTTTTAGCGTTTTTGCCCGCGTTTTGCGAGCTTACGATCTCGGCGAGTTTTTGCGCTTGATTGCTCATGTCGCGCCCTCTTTCGCGCCGCTAAAGCCTTCAAGCAAGCAGGAGATGAAATAATCCGCGCTTGCGGCGAGAAGATCGTCGGGCACTTCTTGACCGATTGAAAGATACGAAATCGGTTTTTTGCACTCGTAAATGAAGCTGAAAAACGCGCCGAGCGAAGTGGTTTCGTCAAGTTTTGTGGCGATGATCGTGTCGATTCCAAGCGGGCTGTAGTTTCTATAAATATCGCGCAGATCTTCTAGCTTACTCGCGGAGGAAAGCACGAGCGAAATATCTATGCCCGCCTGTTTATCCGCATCTAAAAACTGCCGAATACGCGCGATCTTTTCGCGATCTCGCTGACTCGATCCCGCCGTGTCGATCAAAATAATATCGCAGTGTCTCAAAGACGAAAGCGCCGCGCCAAAGTCGATCGGATCGCGCACGGTTTCAATGCCGAGCCTCATCATTTTGGCATAATAACTTAGCTGCTCCACCGCGCCGATTCGGTAAGTGTCCACCGTCATAATGCCAACTTTGTATTTTTCGGGCAGTTGATACGCGTAACGCGCCGCGAGTTTGGCTAGGCTGGTGGTTTTGCCAACGCCCGTTGGACCCACTAGCATCATCACCTTTTTATTGGTTCGGTTCAGCCTGCTTTCAACCCGCGTCGGAATCATTTTGCGAAGTAGCACTTTGAAATATCGGCGCACCGTTTCGCTGCTTTGGCGCATGGATAGCGGCATATTCTCAAGCGTCAAGCGCATGATAGCGTCAAGATGTTCCGCGCTCATGCCGCTTTGACGGCTTACGCGGTAAATCTCCGCAAATTCGGGCGGAATCGCAAGGCTTTTTGGATCAATCGCCCTCTCCCACAGCGAGTTTTGTATCAGCTTGACGCGATCGACGAGTTTGGCTATCTCTTTGTTCATCTTGTCCAGATCGTCTGCTTGATCTTTGATTGGAGAAACGGTTTTACGCGCAATCGTTTTTGGCGGCGCGATCGGCGGCGCGGCGGGCGGTCTTGGCGCTTTGACGTCGCCGTTTAGCCCCGCCTTTCTCATAATGTTCTCGATCTCTTTTGCCGTGTCCGATATGCTTACGCGAACGTCGTCGTCTTTGTTTGACCCCTCTTTTTTCGTAACGGCTACGTTGTCCTCGATTCCCACTACGATCTCGTAGATCGCGCTCTGACCCAGAGTTTTTTTGCGAATTTCCTTATTGCTCACGACAAGCGCATCGCCGCCCCAATCGGCTTCAATCTGCTTGAGGGCTTCGGAGGGCGTTGCGCCCGTATAGGTAAAGAGCTTCATATAGTTCCTTGCAAATACAGCATCGGCAATACCGCGCTCGCTCGCTCGCGCCATTTCGGGTGCGGTAATAATAGTTTAGGATTATAGCTTCGTTTGGTTTCAAAAAAAATCATATCCAGATCAAG
>JAISMA010000037.1 GCA_031276985.1 Helicobacteraceae bacterium
GGCGCGAGAGCCGTTACCTTTTTCACGCCAAAAGCGTCGTCCATAGCCTGAATCTGCCCGCGTCTGCGGTTTAGATCGCCGATTACGTCGCCCATATACTCTTCGGGCGTTTCAACCTCGACCTTCATCATCGGCTCAAGCAGACACAGCCCCGCCTTGCGCGCGCCCTCTTTGAACGCCATCGACGCGGCGAGTTTGAACGCCATTTCGGAGCTATCGACCTCGTGGTAACTACCAAAGGTGAGCGCCACTTTCACATCGACGACGGGATAGCCCGCCAACACGCCGTTTCTTAGCGTCTCCTCGATACCTTTATTGACGGCGGGAATGTATTCGCGGGGAACAACGCCGCCTTTGATCTCGTCAAGAAACTCGTAGCCTTTGCCCTTTTCGTTCGGCTCAATCCGTAAAAACACGTGTCCGTACTGACCGCGCCCGCCCGATTGCTTGGCATATTTGTACTCCTGTTCGACCTTCTTTTTGATCGTCTCTCGATACGCCACTTGCGGCTCGCCCACTTCGGCTTCGACTTTGAACTCGCGCTTCATGCGATCGACGATAATCTCAAGGTGCAATTCGCCCATGCCGCCGATGATCGTCTGTCCGCTCTCTTCGTCGGAACTGACGCGAAACGACGGGTCTTCTTCGGCGAGTTTTTTCAGCGCTATGCTCATCTTTTCCTGATCGGCTTTGGTTTTCGGCTCGACCGCGACGTTGATCACGGGTTCGGGGAAAACCATTCGCTCAAGAATAACGGGCTTATCGGGATCGCACAGCGTGTCGCCCGTGAGCGTGTCTTTCAGTCCCACGATCGCGCCGATGTCGCCCGCGTAAAGCTCCTTGATCTCCTCGCGCTTGTTGGCATGAAGTTTCACAAGCCGTCCCACGCGCTCTTTCTTGTCCTTTGTGGAGTTATAGACGTAGCTGCCCGCCTCCAGCTTGCCGCTATAAACGCGCGCGAAAACCAGCTGTCCCACAAACGGATCGGTCATAATCTTGAAAGCAAGCGCGCTGAACGGATGCGCTTCGCTATTTGGCACGCTGACTTCCGCGTCGGTTTTTGGATCGACGCCTTTGATGTTTGCGACTTCCGTCGGCGAAGGCAGATAATCCACGACGGCATCCAGCATCGTCTGAACGCCTTTGTTCTTAAACGACGTGCCGCACAGCATAGGAATAAAGGTCATTTCGTGGCAACCTTTTTTGACCGCCGCTCTAATCTCGTCTTCGGAGATCTCCTGCCCTTCGAGATATTTTTCCGTGAGCGCGTCGTCTATGCTCGTTACCGCGTCAAGCAGTTTTTCGCGATATTCGCCCGCTCTGTCTTTAAGATTGGCGGGAATTTCTTCGAGGTGATAAGCCGATCCAAGCGCCGCTTCTTTATCCCACACGACCGCTTTCATCTTTACGAGGTCGATCACGCCTTCAAAGTTGTCTTCCGCGCCGATCGGCAGTTGAATAACTAGCGGTCTTGCCTTGAGGCGCTCGACGATCTGCTTTTCGACTTTGTAAAAGTCCGCGCCGATTCTGTCCATTTTGTTGACATAAACTATTCGCGGAACGTGGTATTTATTCGCCTGTCGCCAAACGGTTTCCGTCTGCGGCTGAACGCCTCCCACCGCGCAGAAAACCACCACCGCGCCGTCTAGCACGCGCATAGATCGCTCTACTTCGATCGTGAAATCCACGTGTCCGGGCGTGTCGATGATGTTGATCTGATAGTTGTTCCAAAAACAGCTTACGGCGGCGGCGGTGATCGTGATGCCGCGCTCTTTTTCCTGCTCCATCCAGTCGGTCGTCGTAGCGCCGTCATGCACCTCGCCGATCTTGTGCTGAACGCCCGTGTAAAACAGTATCCGTTCCGTCGTCGTGGTTTTTCCCGCGTCTATATGCGCGGCGATTCCAATGTTCCTTACCTTTTCTAAAGGGGTGTTGCGAGCCATATTTTTCCTTCCTTCACGCTAAAAATCAACTTTTTTGCGAGATTTTTCGGCGGTTACTCAATCCGCCTTTTATACGCTAAATCAAGCGTCCGCGATCGCCTCTCAAATAAATCAAGAGGCGGCGCGGCAAACGCTATTTGCCCAAAAGACCGTTTTCTTGCATAAAGTTCAGCGCGTCGCACGTTTTTAGTTGACACGCTTTGCGGGCGTCTTTTTCGGCGTTTGCCAAATCCCCGCTCTGTCCGTACAAGATTGCGCGGTTGTTATACGAAGCCGCGTCGTCGGGTTTTAGTTTGATAACCGCCGATAGATCGACGATCGCCGATTTATAATCGCCCAAAGACTCGTAAACCGAAGAGCGCAACGTATATGCGTCCGCGTTTTTAGGGTCTTCTTTTATAGCTTGCGTAAAATGCTCGATCGCCGTTTCGTAATCGCCGTCTATTTTTGCGTCGAAGCCCAGATCGTACGCGCTACTAGCAAACGCGAAGCCGCCCAATAACGCCGCGCAAACAGCCGCTTTGATCGTCATTTTCCATTACCAGCGATAGTGGGCAAACGCTTTGTTGGCTTCCGCCATCTTGTGAATGTCCTCTTTTTTCTTATACGCCGAACCGCGATCGTTTGCCGCGTCGACAATCTCGCCCGCCAAACGGTCGATCATCGTGCGCTCGTTGCGCTTGCGCGCCGCTTCGATCAGCCAGCGAATGGAAAGCGACTGTTGACGGATTTGGCGAACTTCCACGGGCACTTGATAGGTCGCGCCGCCCACTCTTCTTGAGCGCGTTTCCACTAGCGGCTTAACGTTTTCAAGCGCTTTTTCAAACAGCTCGATTCCCTTTGCGCCGCCCTTTTTCTCCGCCGCTTCAAGCGATCGGTACATAACTTTTTGCGCGACGCTCTTTTTGCCGTCGAACATAAGCGCGTTGATAAATTTGGTAATAACCTTGCTACCGTAAATCGGATCGGGCAATATCTCCCTAACGGGCGCGTTTTTTCTTCTCATCTTTGGCTCGCTTTACTTTTTCTTAGTCGCCGCGGCGGGAGCGCCCGCTTTGGGACGTTTCGCGCCGTATTTGGAGCGGCTGACCGTGCGTTTAGCCACGCCCGCCGTATCCAGCGCGCCGCGCACGATGTGATATTTCACGCCCGGCAGGTCTTTTACGCGCCCGCCGCGCACCAGCACGATCGCGTGCTCTTGTAGATTGTGCCCTTCGCCCATGATGTAGCTGATCACTTCAAATCCGCTCATCAGGCGCACTTTGGCGACTTTTCTAAGCGCCGAGTTTGGTTTCTTCGGCGTGGTGGTATAAACCCTAGTACAAACGCCGCGTCGTTGCGGACATTCCGCGAGAGCGGGCGACTTGGATTTAACGGTAATCTTCTTGCGACCCTTGCGAACCAGTTGGTTAATGGTTGGCATATATCTCCTTTTGTTAATCTAGGCGCGTTAAACGCCCGTAAAGGGTAAAAAAACGCGCAATTATAGTCAAACTCCCTGAAACTGCTTTTACGATCGCCGCCAAACCTCCAAAACGTTCCGCGAAAACTCGCCTTGAAACGCGGGCGTCCTTTCCAAAAACGTCAAATCGTCGCGCAATACGATCGTCGCCCGAAACGCAAAACGCCGCTTTACCGCCGCATTATCGCCTCCTCCAGCCCTTTTAACAAAATTTACGCCAATCGCTCTTGCCGCTCTTGATCCTATCAATAATAAAGCGCTACAATCATCAACTTTCATTTGCGAAACAAGGGCGACAATGAGCTTACTCTCTCAATCTCGCGCTATAACGGCGTTTGTTCTATCAATCGGCGCAATCGTTTCGTTCTCTTTACTTGGTTGCGATTCAAACAACGAAGCGCCCAATCAAGCAATCAACGGCAACAACAACGCCCGCAACATTCAATTTAACCCATTATCCGAAGGCGACGCTCTTTTAGAATCAATCGAGCTTCCCAATGCGATCTCCCTTTAGGAAAAGTCAAGAATATACGTTTGAGCCAGTATTCACTCCTCAAGAAGCTATCGATAAAACAATAGTATGGGATTGCAACGACACGTCAATTGTTTCAATCGAGCAAAACGGAACGATAACCGCCTTAGCAATAGGCGAAGTCAATATCACCGCTACTTCAACATTCGACAGCGCCATTCAAGCCTCCGCTATAGTTATCGTAGATCGCGAAATAGCCCAAATAGTCGTAGGCGGTTCTCATTCCGCTATATTGGACACTAAAGGCGACGTATGGGTTGCCGGCGGCAATGAAAACGGACAGCTTGGCATAGGCAACAACGACGACAATTCAAGTTTTGTTAAAGCTAAATATCTCAAAAACGTTAAAAGTATAGCGGCGGGCAAAACTCACACGTTAGCGCTTGACGATAAGGGAGAGGTGTGGGTTGCGGGAAGCAACTCGATCGGTCAGATTGGAATCGGCGCGCTAGAAGATCGAAATAATTTCTCCAACATAATGAATAGCGTCGCTTTCAAAGCTATAGCGGCTGGAGCGCGACACTCTTTGGCGCTAGACAACGAAGGCAATATGTGGGCTACGGGA
>JAISMA010000108.1 GCA_031276985.1 Helicobacteraceae bacterium
AGGCTCTCCGAATAAACTCTTTTCTGTCTATGACGCAACTTCTAACAACAACGCAAGTATCCATGCGTCGATTATATCCAAAAGAAATAATTATCTACAAGACAAATCCGTTAAGAAAAGGTTAATAGTGCGCGAAAAAACGCGCTCGAAAAAAACTAAATTAAAAAGTTTCGTTTTGCGATCAGAAATTGCATATTGAGAGCAGAAATATACCGTTTTGGGCATAAGAAATTTAGTTTCGAAAGCGTTTTTATCGCAAAACTAAACTCGAAAGGTAAAAAATGGCAACCAAGCCGTTCGCAGAGAAGGTTACTCGCAAATCGCAAAATGAGATATTTTAAGTTGCATCAAAAATATTAAGGCTTACCAAAACGCACATGGAGGAATTTCCGCGCCATTTTTTTGATACTTATAGACAACCCATAAAGGCTGATAAACAAAGGCTTGGTTGATAATTTTAAGATGTTGTTAAGTTGCAAAGCAAACGTATATCGCGGACGAAGGCGGGCATCTATATTCTTGTGAACAATTGATGTTCGCGAGGGTTTTTAACTTTCTTTTTAGATGCCCACATTCGCGGGTATGACCGACGCCTAGTTTATTTGTTTATGCAACGCGAATGTTTTGAGAATGGATTTGTATTTTCATGGGAATGACAAGAGAGAAAGTTGGCGGTTTGAGGGTTTTATGGTAACGATTGGTCTTTGTTTATTGTTGCGATTTGTTTGCGGATTTTATAACGCAGAATAAAGGCGACGACGATCGAAATTGGAACGGCAAACCAGCCCAACATATAAATGCCCGCGCAAAAAAGAATGAAGGCTATGATAGCCGCTCTGATTAAACCGTCGATGATGTCCGCGGGAGCATATATTAGCGTTAAGACGATCCAAAATAACATCGGCGCAAACAAAAAGATAGACGCGCCCGCGAATAAGCCGGTAAAAAGCGCGGCGATTTTGCTTTCGCCTCCTATTATTCTCCAAAAAACGTAACCTGAAAGAAAACCGCCAAACGCAAAAGCAAGCGTAATAAACAATCCGTCCGGCTGATTTCGGCTAAATACGATTGGAACGCTTGTTATAGCGCCTATCAACGCTACAAAGACGGCGTATTTTAGCGCATGTTTTTCTCTAAACTCCTTGCGTAGCGCTTTGTTTTCATCCATATAGATTTGCTTATATTAAGTTGGCTTATCGAGCTAATCACATTTGTTGAGTTGCGATCTCCAATAGGCTAATTAATTTTGCCGTAAGTCGGCTTAAACCGATCGCAAAATAAGCGCTTCAAGTAGGGCGTTTTGGATTGTCGGCGGTCGTATATTTTGCGATTTCATTTGATTATTTTGCGCGCGTAATAACTTTTGCGTTGGCGATTTGTCTACATTAACGATCAAGTTTTTCAATTTTAATCATAGATAATTATTAACGACTTTTTTGCGCTTTTTACGAATATCATTTGATATATTTTTTGCGGATTTATACTTGTGCGTATAAAACTTAAAACGAAAAAGTTTGATCTGACTTATAACTAGATTATGTTGATAACGGATAAAAATCGATAAACGGTTTGGTTCGCCGACGTCAAGATAATTTAATAAACCAGATCGCTTCTTTGTTAAGCGAGGCGAGCCATGAAAAAAATCGTACATTTTGTTGTCGCGTTGGCGCTGTGCAAAATTAGTTTATTCGCGCTTGGGGTCAATGTCGAGAGCGCGGATTTTAGCGGCGCGAGCGGCGCGTATTCGGATTCGGTCATATTGCCCGCCGGCTCCGTCGTTCGCTATAGGCTCAAAGCGGATCTGTTTCCGGATGCTGGCTCAAACGAAAATTGGGGTTGTACAGAGATAGAGATAAACGGTTTGAGAAGAGCAAACGATCACGGCAATTGGAAAAACGGATCGCGCCAAATTAGCAAAACCGAAAACGCCTTAGCGCCGCTTGCGCCGGGCGTTTATTCCGTGAAATTTTTCTTTTATAGCGGCGGCGCGAAAGACGGGGCGTGCGCCGAATCGCAAATCGGCTGGTATTACGCGCCAAACGCTATTACGGTTATGCCGTTTGAAATCGACGTAAAAGAGGTAAGTTTCAGCGCGGGCGACAACAACTTTGCGGAAATTATCAAGCTGCAAGTTGGCTCTACATTGCGTTATAAAATATCGGCAAATCCGCGTTACAGCAGCTCTCCAAGCGAGAATTGGGGTTGTACCGAAATTCAGATTAGCTCCATAAAAAGATTTCATGATCACGGCGATTGGCGCGACGGATCGCGGACGATCGTAAGCTCTGGCGACGGCGTTAATGCGCTTGGCAACGGAGCGTCGCTTAAAGCGCCTAGCGAAGCGGGAATTTACGACGTTATTTTTCGCATGTATTCCGGCGCGGGAAAAGACGGAATATGCAACGGCGCGCAAGTTGGCGAATATATCGCGCCAAGCGCAGTAAGGACGTTTGGAAACATAGCGTTTAGACCCACTTTCGATATGTATTACCATAGAAGTCTCGTCGGAGATATGAACATAATCGGCGCGGGATCTATGTGCATTCCAGATGAAAAACAGCGCAACGACGATAAGATCGGATCTTGTCAAAACCCTCAATTTAACACAATTTTCGAGAATATGAATCTCAAATACGCCTATGTAAATAATAACGGCGCGGTAACGGCGCATCCGACGACTTCCAGAACGGCGGCATTTTTGAAATTGCCGCCAAACGCGGAGGTGGTTTACGCCAAACTTTATTGGCTTGGCAGACTCGCAAATAATTACAATACGCATAACGGCGGAGCGGTAAATTGTCCTAATCCTTCGTCCGTTTCCGATAAAAAGATATTAGATGCTTTGAACGCGGGGGCAAATCGCGTTAAATTTGAAAAGCCTTCCGGCGGCGTTCATTACGTTAAAGCGGAGAAGGTGTATTTGGAAACCTACGACGACAATTGCGCCTATCTCGCGCAAGCGGACGTAACGGATCTGCTCGACACAAAGAACGCGAACGGCTTTTATTACGTTGGCGATATAAAGAGCCGTAGAAACGGCGGACCGTTTGGTACTTTTGGCGGCTGGACGCTGGTTACGGTATACGAAAATCCATTCGACGCGACGCACACCTATAGGTTGATTACGCTATTTGACGGCTGGCGCGGCGGCAACGACGTTATCAGAACGATCATTAGCGGCTTTCTTACGCCTAGGGCAGGTCCCGTCGATAGCTCTTTGTTTGTCATGGGCGCGGATGGCGATAGCGATCCGGGCGATCGCATGTGCATAAACGCAAAAAGCTCCTATTGCAATACGGGAAACGAGTATAGAAGCGGCGTAGGCGGATCGGGCGATGAGCGGCTAATTTTTCCGTATATGAAAGATAACGCGCCGATTCAACATAGAGCGTTTGACGGCTTTAGAGATAGACACTATATAAACGCCTTTTTGTCGACAGTTTCCGAAGGCTCGGTAGGATATGGAAAAATGCCCGCTGGACAGCGACCAAGATTTGCGGATGATTACATTCTTGGTTTCGATTTGCATACATATTATCTGCGCGATTTTCTGGCAAACGGAGCGACTCAAACAAATATCGTAGTAGAACCTGGCGGCGATCATATAGTTTTTGGAGCGCTTGGATTTGCCACGGTTATACACA
Source organism: Helicobacteraceae bacterium (assembly GCA_031276985.1). Classification (GTDB taxonomy): domain Bacteria; phylum Campylobacterota; class Campylobacteria; order Campylobacterales; family SZUA-545; genus JAIRNH01. Next base: position 3,645 of record JAISMA010000108.1, read on the forward strand.
ATCCGCGTATCGCGGATATAGATATTCATTCCTCCGTTAGACACAGACCCGACGCGGCAATCGTGTGCGACGGCAAAAAAGATATGCGCGGCGCTAAGATCGACTATACCTATACGCTTAAGAATAGCGGACGCGAACCCGCCGAACATATTCGCGTATATACCAACTTCAACGAAACGGGCTTGGATAAGTATATAGCTTCGGTTTCGGCGGCGGTTATGAGTTCTACGGGCAACGTGATATACAAATCGCCTAATTGCGCCTCTAGCATAAAGGGTATAATGTGCTATGTCGATTATATGGATATTTCGCAACTCCACCTGCAGTCGCAACTTACGATCAAATATAGCGTTACGCTCAAAAAGAATATTCCATTGCTTGAAGACGACGTGAATCTTGAAGTGATAGCCCATGCGCGTTATTACAACGCGATAACGCACGAAGAGATCGCAAGAGAAGCCTTTAATCTTACGCCGGCGATAGCGGGCAAACTATGCGCCAACGAAACTTGCAAAACGCTTGCGAAAAACGGCAAACCAAACGGTTATTATCTTATCGATCCCGACTGGGGTTACGAGATGCAGCCTTTTGAGGTTTATTGCAACAATATGAACAAAGAAAATTATCTAAACGCCGAAACCTATCTGCCGCTGGTAATGACGACGGATTTTAGCAATTTGCGCTACAAGACAATCAAAAACGGCGATTATTACCACAAAGAAAACCAAACGGGCAAAACGCGATTTGGCGCAATCCGCCTTAACGACGATTACACCGTTCATGCCGAAGACGATCTAATCAAAAATGGTTTTTCAAATATCAATCTGGTTGGCACGCCTTTTGCGATCGATCTTAATAAAACCGCGATCGGAACGTGTTCGGCTTTCAAAAAAGCGCATTTCGATCAGATCGTCAAAATCGATACGACGCTGGATACGACAAACTTGGTTTGTAAAGCGCAAAATAATAAAATTCAGCTTAAGCAAATCAAAGGCGGCGGCAAAATGGGCAAATTCGAGTTTAACAAAGTAGCCGATTACAAAAACGCGAAATTCGCCAACGGATTTAACGTCGATCCAAACGATCCAAAAAAACTCGGCGCGTATCTATACAAAAGTTGTCAGGCGATCAAAAACGATAAGCGCGGCGTTCCGACTGGTTTTTACTATATAAATCCCGAAGAAAACCGCGACGTAGGAACTAATTTATTCGATAAAGATCCAAATAAACACCGCCCGTTTGTCGTTTTTTGCGATATGAATTCCATATTGTCAAAAGGCGCAAAAGTTTCAACTTTGCAACTTGCGCTAGACGGCGACGCGACCGCAAGCGCCGACGATCTAATTTCGCGCGATCGCGACACATGCTCAAAGCTGGGCATGTATTTTTTCGTGCCTATCAATAAGCAAACTTTCAACAAAACGCGAGATTATCTCAAAGCCATTAAACCCGAATGGTCGTCGTATACCGGATCGGTTAGATACAACCTTACGCAGCTATGGTCGCCAAGCGGCGGCGGTATGGGCAACGACGAGCAAAGGCTATTTTGGCCATACGGATCGTTTGGCGTATTCAACGAAAAAGAGGGCGCGGGCGAAGGCGCGGGGCGCTTTGCCGACGGAAGCGATATTGGCGCGGGTTTGGCGCTGAATTCAAAAGACGGTTTAGGCGAGCGCGCAAGAGGCGCTTGGCAGAGCGTGTTCAAGCGTATGAGCGCTTCGGCGTTTGACGCCGACGGATTTCCGCTGGACGAAAAAGACGACTGGTGGATTTCGGACAAAGGTTGCAACGCGCTGAAAAAACACGGCTATTCCGACGGCTGGGATCTTTGCTCGAGCGGCGTGGCTTACGACGAAAACGGCTGCTATTTGCACGACGTCGCCTCGCCCGAACCAAACGGCGACTACGCCGCGAGGCAGTGGCTGTACTACGTCGCGGACAACAACGGCGACGTATACGCCTGCAACGACAAGCGAAGTCCTAGCCGCACCAATTGGAAAACGATCGACGGCAAAGAGGCGACGTACGTTTACGCGCATTACACTTGTTTGACGCTGGATAGCTTCGCTAAAGGCGCGGGCAACAATCCGCTGCCCGAAGATTTCGGCGGCTGGGACGAAACGCTGGATATTCATAACGAGCCAAGCGCGCTATATACCAAAATGGTCGATCAGCCGATCGGGGTTCAAGTCGTTCCAAAAGGCGAGGTCAAGCAGTTTGAAGGGCAGTTGTGCGCGACGATTGCGTTTGGCGATCAGATCGCGCATAACGTAGCGCCGACGGGCGCGAAAATAGGCGTTTCGCCCGTTGCCGCCGCCGATTTTAGCGGGCGGGCGGAGGATGGCGTCAAATACTCGTGCGTACGAATCGATCCGCAAATCGATCTGAGCGCGACTCCCGTAACGTTCAGTTGGGACGGCGGCGCGCAAAGGGCTTCAAAGGACGCGAACGTAACGCTGCTGGCTTATAACTGCGTCGATCCAAGCGATCCGACTTTATGCGAGAGAAAAAGCTACGGCGGCGGGCATTTCAGCGTTAGACCGAAATTCGCGGTCGATTCCTTGTATTACGAAACGTTGATCGCGGGCGCGGAATATCCAAAAGAATCGCCTCTGCCAAACGGCGGCTTTGTCGTTAGCGCCTCGCAAGGCTACACGCAAAACTACGACGACGCGATCCCGTGCGACGGCGAAAGCGGGCTTTGCTTGATAGCGGTCGATAAAAAACCCGTCGAATACGGCTCGTTAGACGCAAACATCACCTTTAGCGACGGCAAACTCGCAATCAACAAACTAAGTTACGACGAGGTTGGCGAGATCGCGCTTAAATTCGTCGACAGAGATTGGACAAAAATCGATCAAAAACGCGACTACGGCGGCGCGTTTTCAAACGCGGAAAAATACAAGAACGACTGCATACCAAACAGCTACGCGCAAAGCGTGGACAACGCCGCAAATCCGTCAAACTCGCCGCGTTACGGCAAGATCGGCTGCGTAACGGGCGGCGCGAAAGAGGGCGTTATAGACGGAATTACGCTCAAATTCGTTCCGCACAGATTCGACATAACCAAATTCGAGCTTGTCGGCGCGTTTGTAGATCCGTACTCGCCGATCGGCGGCGGCAGATCGTCGTTTGCGTATTACGCAAATCAAGGAGACGGACATTTTGCTACCGCCGCAATTGACGCCGAGGCGCTTAACAAAAAGGGCGCAATAACAAAAAACTACGGCGAAGGCAACTACAGCAAAGACATAACTTACGACTTTGATTTTCCTTCGATCGCGCTCAAATCGGACGATATGCCCGCGAAGTTGAAAGATCGCTTTTGGCGGCGCGCTTACGACAAAAACGGCTCTTTAAGCGCGGGCGTGATCGCCGATGCGAACTTGTGGAAGCTGGGCAAAGCCGATTTAAGATTCGGGCTTAATTTCTCGCGCGATCGGCAAAAAGCGGAGCCGACGTTTTTTATGAGCGCGGGATCGTCGCTGAAAGGCTACGATTTCAACGTTTCGCTAACGGATACCGACGGAACGCAAGGCGCGGCGAATTGGGACGAAGCGACAAGCGAATTTTCGGAAATCAACTTCGTATACGGTCGCGCTTCGATCGCCGACGCTTCAAGCCGAAGCGACGAAGCGAACGTTACGTTTGCGATCGATTACTTCAGTGATCGCGGCTCTAACGGCATTAGAAGCGCGTTTAACTCGCCGAGCATGCTCGCTTCGAGCGTGGGCTGGTACAGATTGGGCGACGCGGACAGGCTAACGGAGGCGAACGTAACCGCGAGCGTGGGCGGATTGATCGGGCTTGGATCGCGCCCCGTTCTGAACAACGAGCAATACACGATCTTTAGCTATCCGTCGGGCGAGCGGCGTCCGCGCAGATTTGTTTCGCACCTTGCGATACCGCCTTATCTTTGGCATCACCCGTTTGGCAAGCCATACGCCGCGATCAAAGCGGGCGAAGCGGAGACGCGAAAAGGCTGCTTTGAGCATCCGTGCGGCACGATCGAGTTCAATCCGCAAATCGCGGACGGCTGGGGAGGAGTCGGCAAAAACGACGATAATCGATATTACGACGACAACTCCACTAGGGAGCTAACGCCGCTAAGACTTGGTCGCTAACGATCGCGCCGATCCGAACGTATGCGATCGGCGCAAGGTCCCTCGCTGCTATCGCGCCCTTTACGTCATTCTACGCGTAGTCGCAAAATCGCAAAGCGCCTTCCCTTGCGAAGGCAAGGGACGCGCTTGCTTTTAAACAAAGCGTAATCGCGGGCTGATACGCGCTCCCTCTCGTCATTCCCGCGACGAGTGGCTGGGCGCTTGCGCCCGCATCCGCAAGGAGCGCGGGTATCTAATCCCATAAATAATCGGAACGCATTAAATCAATCATTAAAAACGCCGATCTCCATCCTCGCGACAATCCCTTGCGAAGGCAAGGGACACGAGATAGCTTGCTTGCGAGCGCAAAACGCGGAGGAATGCGGGCGTCTATTTCTCAATTAACGATCGTATTCATAAATTAAACGAGCGGGCTGATCATCATTCTCGCGCCAAAGCGTCCGCTTGCTTGACGCTTTCATTTTCGCGAAAATCCAACATTTGCGTCATTCCCGCGAAGGCGGGAATCTAGCATTAAGAAATTCGCAGACCAACCGCCAATCGTCGCGGGCTAATCCCCGCGATTCCAGCACCGCTCTCGTCATTCTACGCGAAGTTGCAGAATCCAAAAATCGCAAAGCGATGGCGAGTTTTTATGATCCGCAATTGTCTTAAATACTGGATTCCCGCCTTCGCTGGAATGACTGAAATGCGGCAATGACGGGATAGGTGAAAGGGTGAAATCGCGCGGAAAGCTGGTGGATTTGGTTGCGGAGCTGGGGCGTGAAGGTTGGGTGATTGAGCTAATTTGCGCGGTTTGATTCTACATATTCAAAAAAATGATCTTGAATTTATGTGAAATGGGCGGTATAATGCGCCGATAATTTGCATCCAAAGTCAAGGAAGGGTTAGGTTATGACGACGCAAGCAAAACAAGTTTCGCAAATCGTTTTTTCTGAAGCCGAAGGCTTCAGTTTCTCTCTCTCGGTAGTCCGTTAGTTTTTTGTTTTCTCGCAACTTGCAATCCTAACTTAACGCAATCAATCACACGCAGGAGGACAATATGAAAACGCTGTCTAACATCAGGTTTGGAGCAGTCGCAAAGGCGTTGATCGCTCTTTGCTTAACGTCGGCTTTTGCGTTTGGCGCGGATAACGCCGCAGAGGAAGCGTTTAATCGCGGTTTGGCGGCGTATAATCGCGGCGATTTGCAGGAAGCAGTCAAACAATATACGCAAGCGATTAAGATTGATCCGAAATATGCGGACGCTTACTACAATCGCGGACTTGCTTACGCCAATTTAGGCGATACAAGCAAAGCGATTGCGGATTGGACGCAAGCGATCAAGATCGATCCGAGCTTTGCGTTGGCTTACAACAATCGCGCGGCCGCTTTTGGCGTACTGGGCGATCTAAAAAACGCGACAAAAGACGCTCGCAAAGCATGCGAACTTGGTAATTGCAAAGCATTGCAGGTTTTGGCGCAAGAAAAACTATTGCGCGACTAAACCTGCGGCGGCGATTGACGCGGTAAAATCGTTAATAAATTAACGCGGAAAAACGCGAAAAACGGTTAAAGTTATTCGTTGCGTAAAACGTCCAGCGCGTCGGTTTGCGCCGCTTTTCTCGCGGGATACCAAGCGCTAAACAGCACGATCGCAAACGCGCCCGCTACGATAAGCGAAAAATCAAGCAAAGAGGGATCAAGCGGCAGTTTATCGGTGCCATAAACGTCCGCGGGCAACTCGATAATTTTGAAGCGACCAAGCGCCCACAACGCCGCGCCGCCAAGCGCCGAGCCAACCGCGATACCCGCCGTTCCGATTGTCGCGCCTAACGCGAAAAAGATTTTGCCGATTTCGCGCGAAGTCGCGCCTAGCGAGGTTAGCAGCGCGATCTCTTTTCTGCGGTTAATCGTGGTCATAAGCAAAGATGAGACGATATTAAGCGCCGCGACAAGCACGATCAGCATTAAAACCAAAAACAACGCGCGTTTTTCAAGCTCCAACGCGCCGAATAAATTGGCGTTTTCCTGCCACCAGCCCCTAACGCTAACTTTCGCGCCCACCGCTTTTTTGATCTGATCGATAACGATCGTCGGTTCTTTGGCGTCGATATGCGCGCCGTGATACTCGCCTTTTTCAACGCCGAGCAATACGCGCAGATCGTCGTATCGCGCGTAAAAATAGGCTTTGTCGTAGGCGCGCAAACCGGATTCAAACGTCCCCGCGATTGCGAAGCGTTTCATAACGGGCGTTAACGCGAGTCCCGCGGGTTGGGCGCGGGTGAAAATTACGAGTAGTTTTTCGTTTTCTGCGAGGGCGAATTCGTCCGCCAAACCTTTGCCCGCGATCGCTTCAAAGGGCGCGTAGTTTTCTTTTGTAACGGCGCGATCGAAAATGGAATTGACCTTGCGCTCGGCTTCAAAATCCACGCCAAAAACGATATGCCCTTCCATCATACCGCCCTTTCGGCTCATCGCGCCCGCTCGCAAATACGGACTAAATTTCAAATCAGGAAATTTAGCGCGAAGGCGATCGATTAGCGCTTCGTCGATCGTGTCGCCGTGTTGCGCGCTAAGCGTAATTGGATAATTCATCACAAACAGCTTTTCGCGGAACTCGTTGGTAAAACCGTTCATAATCGCCATTGCCACGATTAGCACCATAACGCCGATCGCCACGCCTAAAAACGCCAATATCGCCGCGATCGATATAAACGGCTGCGCGGGATCGAAGCGAAGATAGCGCCGAACGATAAAGCCCGTCAAGCCTTTTTTGGGCATGCGCGTTTAGCCGTTTGGAGCGAAAGCGCCGCGTTTTGGTCCCGATTGTCCGCAACAGTTTTTGTACTTTTTGCCGCTTCCGCAAGGGCATGGCGCGTTGCGCGGAATTTTTTTCTCGATCTTAACTTGAGCGCGGGCGTTTGCGTTAGAGCCGCTATAACTCAAACTCTCCTCTTTGGCGGCTTGCTCCATTTTCTCGCGCATTCGGTTGATTGCCTCTTGCTCGTCGCGGGTTCTAAATCTGATTCCAAACAGCGTTTTCACGATTGCGAATTTCAGATTTGCCGTAAGCTCGTTGAAAAGCTGATAGCTCTCTTTTTTGTACTCGACAAGCGGATCTTTTTGGTTGTAACCTCTTAAACCTATGCCCGTTTTTAACACGTCCATTTGATATAGATGTTCGCGCCACATTTCGTCTAAGCTTTGCAAGTACAAAATCCGCTCGATTTCGCTACGTTGTTCGGGCGCTAAAACGGAGATTTTTTGCTCGTAACGCTCGATCGCGTTCGTTTCGATCAGATTGCGAAGTTCTTCGGCGCTTGTCGGTTGGTTTACGCTTTGAATTTCAAGTTTTAGCTCCTCAAGCAGCGTTTTCGTTAATTTGTCGATTGGAAACTCTTCAGGCGCGATACCTTCCATAATGCCGCACTCGTTAAACAGCGCGTCAAGATAAAAGCGTATATTCTCCATGATCTTTTGGCGTATATCGACGTCTGGCGTTAGCAACTCGCGGCGAAAAGCGTAGATTAGCTTTCGTTGCGCGTTCGCCACGTCGTCGTATTCCAGCAGGTGTTTTCGCGCCTCGAAATGCATGGATTCCACCCGTTTTTGCGCCTTTTCCACAGCGCGGGTAACCATGCCCGAATCGATATAATCGCCGTGCTTCACGCCTAAACGAGTCATAATGCTTTTAATGCGATCGGAGCCAAAAATTCTTAAAAGATTATCCTCTAGCGACAGATAAAATCGGCTTTCGCCCGGATCGCCCTGCCTGCCCGATCGCCCGCGCAACTGATTATCTATGCGGCGCGATTCGTGCCGTTCCGTACCGATAATAAACAAGCCGCCAAGTTTTCTCGTTTCGTCGTCGAGTTTTATATCAACTCCGCGCCCCGCCATATTGGTGGCGATCGTAACCATAGATTTTTGCCCCGCCTGCGCGATAATCTGCGCCTCTTTTTCATGCTGTTTGGCGTTTAGCACGTTATGCGGAATCTTTGCGCTCGTTAGCCGTTTTGATAGCGCTTCGCTTTTTTCTATGCTGATCGTGCCTACTAAAACGGGTTGTCCTTTTTTGTGAAGCGTTTTGATCTGCTCGATTACGGCTTCATGCTTTTCGGCTTCAGAGCGGTAGATTAGATCGTTGTAATCTTTGCGGATTACGGGGACGTTGGTCGGAATCGATATAACTTCAAGCGAATAGATTTGGCTAAACTCGCTCGCTTCGGTTTGCGCCGTTCCCGTCATGCCCGCTAGTTTTTTGTATAGCCTGAAATAGTTTTGAAAGGTAATATCCGCAAGCGTTTGGCTTTCTTCTTTGATCGCCACGCCCTCTTTTGCTTCCAGCGCCTGATGCAATCCTTCCGAATAGCGTCGTCCCGTCGAAAGTCGTCCCGTAAATTCGTCGACGATAACGATCTCGCCCTCTTTGACGACGTAATGCACGTCTTTTTCAAACAGATAACGCGCTTTAAGCGCCTGATCTAAGTGGTGCGCTAATACCGCATGCTCTAGATCGTAGAGATTTTCCACGCCAAAAAGTTTTTGCGCCTTTTCCACGCCGCTATCGGTAATCATTACGACGCGGTTTTTCTCGTCGATCGTGAAATCTTCGTCTTTTACGAGTTTTTTCGCCGTTTCGTCGGCTTGAGCGTAGTGCGAGATTTTGCGATTTGTGGGGCCGGAGATAATTAGCGGCGTTCGCGCCTCGTCGATCAATATGCTGTCGACCTCGTCGACGATCGCGTAGTTGTGTTCGCGTTGCGTCATTTCGGCTAGGCTGTATTTCATATTGTCGCGCAGATAATCGAAGCCAAATTCGTTGTTCGTGCCGTAGGTAATATCAGCGGCGTACGCGGCGGAGCGCTCTTCGCCAAGCGGCAGATCGCTTGTCAAAACGCCGACGCTAAAGCCTAGAAAGTTATACAAAACTCCCATTTCCGCGCCGTCGCGCTTTGCCAAATAGTCGTTGACGGTTACGACGTGCGCGCCCTTGCCGCCTAGCGCGTTCAGGATTACGGGAAGCGTGGCGACAAGCGTTTTGCCTTCGCCCGTTTTCATCTCCGCGATCCGCCCTTCGTTCAAAGCCAAGCCGCCGATAATCTGGACGTCGAAATGGCGCATATTCAAAACGCGCTTGGAGGCTTCGCGGGTTATGGCGAAGCTCTCGTTTAGAACGGCGTCGAGCGTCTCGCCGTTTTTTACTCGATCGCGCAACGCCTCAAACGCCGCTTTGAGATTGTCGTCGCCGAGTTCGGCGTATTTGGCTTCCAGCGCGTTAATCGCCGCGAGGCGCTTGCCGTAGCGCTTCAGCTCTTTGTCGTTGCGCGTGCCTAGCATTTTGGTAAAAATCGCTTTGATCATATAACGTCAGCCTTGAGAGTGATAAAGCGCGGATTTTAGCATAGCGGCAGTTAAGGCGCGGCGCGAGAGGCTAACCGCGCGGCGGTTGCGGTTTTGCGACGGGTTTGGCAAACGGCGAGGTAACGATATTCGGTATAAGCGGATAGCGCAGAAAATTGGGATTTTTGAACTCCCTAAACGGCGTTAAGAGCCGCTCCTGATCGTATTTTTTGGCGATTAACTCGATTTCGCTGTCAAGTCCAAAGCGGGCGACGTAGTTTTTTAGGGCGTTGAGCCAGTGGTTGGCGCGCATTTTTGAGCCAAGCGCGTCGATTTGTTCCAAATAGAGCGTTTTATATACGCCGATCGCGCGGTTGGACGAAAACGGATTTGTTAAAAACGGGCGAAGCGCCTTATCCACCGCTTCAAAACTTCTTTTTGTCGCAAACAGATGCGCGGCTTTGAAGCGCTCGCTTAGCGTTTTGTCCAATCGTTTATAAGCGGCGGTCGTAATCAAAAACGGATTTTTCATCGCCGCCTGCATTGCCGCGCCGTACTGTTTGGCGCTTACGATCTCGTTAAAACGCTCTACAATATCTAATTTATCGAACTCTATTTTGAGCGTTGGCGCGTCGTTTTTGGCGTTTTCTTTCAAGAATTTAGCTATCGCGATCGCCTCGTCGTATCTGCCCGCCGACATTAAGCCGAAAAAGCGCTCTTCTTCTTTTTTGATCATCTCTTGGTAAGCAAGAACTGGAGGCGAATCTTTTAACATTCTGAACTTGTCTATAAGCCTAGCCAAATCTAACCAATCTTTGCGATCGTAAGCGTTTTGCGCCCGCTTAAAAATTTCGGGATTTTTGAGCATATTTTTTATCGCCGATTCTTTGATTGGCACTTTCATATAAAGCGATAGATCGTCTCTGGCTTTTTTTGGATCTGGATTGTCGCCGTTTAGATTGTTTAGCGCTTCGTTAAATTGCGTTTTGAAGCGCTCTTCTAGCATATTAAACAGCGGCAGTTTGCGGTAGAAATCGCCTTCGTTGGCAAGCGCGTAAGCCTCGTAGTACTGCCCCGATTGCATTAGCTGCCAGAAGGTGGTTACTTTGGCGGCGTGCTTTGCCGCGAAGTCAAAACGCGCGTAATAGATCGGATATTGCAACAGATCGCCCATATCGGATTTTGCCGCGTCTATTTTGCCCTGCGCGATATTTAGCGCCGCTTTTGCGAAGCGCTCGTCAAACTGCGCGTCCATATTGTCCATTAACCCCGCCGCGCCGAATTTCAAAATAGGATTAGCCTGCATAAGCTCGTATACGGCGGACATATTTCGTTGCGCGATCAGCTCTTTGAATCTTTCGCGTCCAATCGATAGATCTATCGCGGCGATACGCCCGTCTTCAAAAGCGAAATAGATCGTCTCCGCGCGCCGTTTTATATCCACGATCGCCGCCTTGGAGTTGAAAACGGGTTCTTTGTCGGGTTCGCTTGCGCTTAGATCGACTAAATATAAGTATCCGGCTTTATCGGAAACAAAGCAAAATTGATCGTTTTTGTCGACGTATATGACGATTGGCCAGTTGATCGTTACGATAAGCTCTCTAGCGACGTATCCGCTAATTGGATCAAATAGGAAAACGCGGTTATCCCTGCCGCCCACGACAAGCAGCGAAGTCTGGTTCAAAAACGCTATGGCGCAGACGACTTCTTTATTAAGATAATCGCACAAAACGGAAAATCTGTTCAGATCGTAAATGGTTATGTTTTTTTTGAAGCTGGCGTAAGCGATCAGCGACGAATCGCCGTTAAAAGCTACGGCGGAAATATACTCGTTGCAGCGCGGCGCGATCGTTAAAAGTTTGCCCATATCGACGCGATAAACGCACACCCGCCCGTCGTTGTCGCCGACGGCAAGCGCCGAGCAATCGGGCGAAAACGCCGATACTTCCGTAGCCGCCGCAGACCACTCCAGCTCCGCTTTTTGCGCGAAACAGAGCGCGGTTTTGTCGTATTCAAACAGGATTGTTTTCGTCTCTTTGGGAAAATAAAGGCACAGAAAATCGCCGTCCGAAGAGTCGCCGCGAAAATAGGCGTACGTCTCTTTTTGCTCCTCGTTTTCGTCGTCTTGACTAAAAGATTGCGTCCGCGTCGGTTTGCAAGCGACGGGATCAAGAAAATGGATTACGCTCTTGTTGCTTAGAAGCGCGACGACGTTTTGACTTATGATCATGTGATGAATCGGGGCGGATATTCTAAACTCTTGGTTAAACTCCATTTACAGCCTTCCGATATATTATAAGATGAAATCGCTCTTTTTGATTTTAATTTTAGCTTGCGCCCTCTTTTGCGCGGACACAAAGGATATTTTTTTCGGCGAAGTCGATCGCGGAACGCTTCGCGGCGAAAGGGTTAGCGTGTCTGGTTTTGTCGACGCGACTGGTTGCGAAAGCGCGCCGTGCAAAGTCATGGCTTACCGCTGGTTTGGCTCGACTAAGGTTCTTTTTATATTGAGTTTTCCCGATAGATTCGCGCCGTTTGTCAAGCGCAAACGGGTTTTAGATCCCATTCGCGCAAGTTGCGTGATGATAAGCGATTTCGAGTATTCGGAGTGCTACATTTAGCGCCGTAGCAATCTTTTGGCACAATCAGCCGCAAGTTTATCTAAGGACACGCTATGGACTCTCTTGAAATCGCGGGCGGCAAAACATTAAGCGGCAGATTGGTCGTTTCGGGCGCAAAAAACGCCGCGCTTCCAATTTTAGCCGCGACGATTTTGTCAAAAAACCCCGTTAAAATCGCCAATCTGCCCGACGTCGCCGATATACGCACCTTTCTGAAGTTGCTGGAACTGCTTGGCGGCGAATACGTTAAAGAGGGCGAGGGTTTTACGATTGATTCAAGCAAAATCGCCCGCGTCGTCGCCACTTACGACATAGTAAAAACGATGAGAGCGTCGATTCTCGTTTTGGGACCTCTGCTGGCGCGTTACGGCGAATGCCGCGTTTCGCTTCCGGGCGGTTGCGCGATTGGGCAAAGACCCGTCGATTTGCATTTGAAAGCTATGGAAAAAATGGGCGCGAAGATCGCGATCGAGGAGGGTTACATTCACGCGATCGCGCCAAACGGGTTAAAGGGCGCGACGATCGTTTTCGACAAAATCACCGTTACGGGCAGCGAAAACGCGATTATGGCGGCGGCGCTGGCAAACGGCAAAAGCGAGATCGTCAATTGCGCGAAAGAGCCCGAAGTCGTTCAGTTGTGCGAAACGCTGGCGCTTGGCGGCGTTAAGATAAACGGCGTCGGCGCGGACGCGCTTGAAATCGAGGGAACAAACGGCGCGGCGTTAAATATCCCGCCGATTCGCGTCGTAGCCGATCGCATAGAAGCCGGCACCTATCTTTGCGCGGCGGCAATCACAAACGGAAGCCTGACTTTGGAGCGCGTCGAGCCGCGTCATCTTACGGCGGTTACGGACAAGTTGCGCGAAATGGGATTTGCGATTGAGTTTGGCGCGGATACGATCGCGATCAAACCTGCGGCGAGCGTCCGTCCCGTAGAGATCGCCACCGCCGAATATCCGGGCTTTCCGACCGATATGCAAGCGCAGTTAATGGCTCTGGCTACGCAAGCCGAAGGAAGTAGCGTGATCGAGGAGAGGCTGTTTGAAAATCGTTTTATGCACGTGGGCGAGCTTGCG
>JAISMA010000144.1 GCA_031276985.1 Helicobacteraceae bacterium
AGCGCGAAATGAGAAGCGCATGGGAAAGTCGGCTAGAATAACGCAAACAATCCAAAGGAAAAACAATGAGGATGCTGTTTGCGATTTTACTAATAGGAGCTACATTGAACGCGGCTAGCGCTTTCAAAGACGGCGAGTTAAAGGTCAAAAGCGTTACGCTGTTTTCAAGCGGCGTGGGATTTTACGAGCTTGGCGGCGAAATTAGCGGCGCGAGCAAAATCGTTCTGCCGTTTGATCTTTCACAGATGAACGACGCGCTGAAGTCGCTGGCGGTTTATGATTCGGCAAGCGTTTCGCCGTTTGTCAGTTATCCTAGCGAGGAGACGCTAAAACGCGCGCTTGAAAGCCTGCGGATCGACCTTGCGGGCAAACCTAGCATCGAAGGCATTCTCGCTTCGCTCAAAGGCGAAGTCGTCGAGATCGCCGCGCCGCAAAAGATCAGGGGCAGGATCGTGGGCGTTCAAACGCGTGAAAACGTCAAAGAGGGCGCGAGCTTTGAGGAGAGCGTCGTTACGCTTTTTAGCGACGGCGAACTAAAGCAGATCGCGACAAAAGAGGCGGGGAGCTTCCGCTTCGTAAACCCGAAAGTCAACGCCGAGTTTGAAAAGGCGCTGCTGTTTTTGGCGAGCGCGAACAGCGGCGATCGGCGGACGCTAAACCTCTATCTCGACGGCACGAAAAAGCGCGAAGTTAGAGCCAGCTACGTGATCGCCGCGCCCGTTTGGAAGGCGAATTACCGCCTCGATCTAAGCGCCAAAAAGCCGTTTTTGCAGGGTTGGGCGATCATCGACAACGCGAGCGACGTCGATTGGGAGGACGCGACGCTTTCGCTTGCGGTGGGTCGTCCCGTCAGTTTTACGCAACCGTATTACGCGCCGTTTTGGACGCGCCGCCCCGAACTGCCGCTTTCGATCGCCGGTTTTGCGCGGGCGGATACTTACGAAAGCGGTTTTGGCGAACCCGCCGCGGACTTCGCCGAGGAAGAAATGGAGGAGGGCGCGCTTTACGAGACCGCGCCGCTTTCAAGCGTTGGGCGCAGCTTTGACGTAAGCGCCGCAAAAGAGTACGCGCGTCCCGCGCCGTCGATCGCGCAAAACTACGACGCCGCAAGCGCTCAAGCGGTAGGCGAGCAGTTTATCTACACGCTGAAAAACAAGATCTCCCTCGCAAGACGCCAAAGCGCTATGGCGCCGCTGGCGCAGGGCGAGATCGGCGCTAGAAAAGTTTCGATTTACAACGCCGCCAGAGGTCGACATCCCACGCTTGGAATCGAGCTTACAAATACGCTGGGCGTTAAGTTGCCCGCGGGCGCGATCACCATTTACGACGGAGGCGTTTACGCGGGCGACGCGCTGTTGGAGTTTTTGCCGCTTAAAGAAAAACGGCTGATCAACTACGGCGACGATCTAAGCGCGCGCGGAATCATCAATCAAAAAGTCGCCGAAACGATCGACAGCGCCAAAATCTCCAAAGGCGTAATCAAGACCGTTACCAAACATGCGTATACTACGGAATACGCCTTCAAAAACAGCGCCAACGCCGAAAAAACGCTGATTGTGGAACACCCGATTTCGCGCGGCGCAAACCTGATCGCGCCTAGCAAGCCTAGCGAAAAAACCGAAACGCTTTATCGTTTTGAGATTGTTTTGCCCGCCGACAAAGAGACGACCTTCGCGGTCAAAGAGGAGCGAATATCCAGCTCCTCGTCCGTTCTTACGGGGCAGCCGTTTGATTCGCTGATTGTTTATATCGCGAACTCTTCGTATCCCGCGAAAGTCCGCGACGCGCTGAAAAAGGCGGAACCGCTCGCGGCGGAGCTTGATCGGCAGAAAACGCGCTTAAAAGACGCGCAAAAAAGCCTCGATCGCAAGTCCAAAGAGCAAGAGCGCATACGCGCCAATCTGCTTGCGGTGGGGGCGGAAAGCGCGCAGGGCAAAAGTTACGCCGCGCGACTCGCCGAAATCGACAACGAGATCGCCGAGATTCACGAGGAGATCGAATCGGGCGAAAGCGATCGCAAAAAGGCGCAAAAAGCCTACGACGATTATATAGCCAAGCTAGAAATTTAACCTCTCGCCGCGCCCGCCGCTATCGCGGCGCAAGGCGCGGACGCTTCGTCGCGCATATGACCCGCGACGATTCGCGGGTTTTACGCGACGCGATCGCCCTTTGTCGTTTTTGCGCCCGCGGCTTTTGTTTTTTTCGCAAAAATTCAACTTGCGCCGTCATTTCCGCAAAAGCGGGCATCCAAACATTGCGAGGGTGATCGAATTACAATTGGCTTGCGATTGTTTTTAGAAATGGACACCTGCTTTCCTTCGCATTTTTGCGCTCGTAAGCAAGCGGGCGCTTCGCGATTCTGCGACTACGCGCAGAATGACGATCCGCCTATGCGAAGGGCTATGCAATTCGATCGTTTATTGGAATGGATACCCGCTTTCGCGGGTAATGACGAGAGGGACGCGAGGACATGGCGAAAAAAGAGATAAGAGTGACGGATTAATGTGAAGTTCAAAATCTTGGCGGCTACGATCAATTTCCAGATCAAATCGCGTTGCATTACGCGATTGTTGGTTGCCGCTTTGCGATCGATTGTTTTAATTTGGTCGCGGATTTGTGAGGCGCAAAATCTTGGCGGCTACGATCTGGCGAGGTTAATTTCCAGATCAAACGGCGCTCAAAAACGGCTAAACGCCTCGCGGCTTAAATACGAATTCCCGTCAATCGACAAATCAATCGGCAGAACAGAGCGCTCAAGATCGCAATCAATTGCGCGTAGCAAGCGCCATTAAAGCGATCGGGCGCGATTGTGAATACGGTAAACGATCGGCATGATCGGCGCGGGCGCGAGAGCGCTTACGCCGCGCGCGATCGTAAGCGCCCACTTGAAAAGCGCGTTACTCGACTTCGGCGTCGATTACGTCGTCTTGCTTGGGTTTGCCGCCCTGATCGCCGCCGCTCGCGCCGCCTTGCTCGTTCTTTTTGTACATCGCTTCGGCTAAC
>JAISMA010000245.1 GCA_031276985.1 Helicobacteraceae bacterium
AAAACGCGATGACACGGAATCGCGATCGCAAACGGATTTCGCGCGATCGCGCTTGCGGCGGCGCGATGAGCCGTCGGGTTTTGAGCAAGCGCGGCTAATTCGCCGTAGGAAAGCGTTTGCGCGTATTTTGTCGTTAGCAACGCCGAAAGAACTTTGTTGTAAAAAGGTTGCGTCGGCATAGTAAACGGCAACGTCGAAAAATCGGGGCGATCGCCGCGAAAATATGCGTCTAATAATTTCAGCGTTTGCGCGACGATCGAGTTTGGCGCTTTTTCGCCGTTTGGCTCGCTAAATCCTATCGACAAAAGCCGTTTATCGTCGGCTAAAACAAACATTTCGCCTATTGGCGTTTGAAGCGTTTCGTAACGCGCGCAAGACATTTTTGCCTCCTTAAATAATTACCGCGATCTTAGCGTTAAAACTATAATTGCCGCAAAGCGCGGCGGGATTTAATAAATCGTTAGGGCATAATTCGCCAAACGTTGCGAAAAGGCGGGCAATGGAACTTTTGCTTATATTTGTAGTCGGCGCGATCGCATTTGTGAAAATTAGCGAATTGAAGCAATATAACCGCTGGTTAAGCAAGCGGATCGACGATTTGAGAGATCGCTTTAACGCCGAATTAAGCGACTTAAAAGCACAGATCGCAAATCTTGCGCCGCGCGAGGAAAAACCGCAAGAGCAAAACGCCGCCGAGTTCAACGCGCAAAACGCCGAAGCCGCCGCGCCAAATCAAGCGCAAACCGCGCCACAAACCCAAACGCCGCAAGAAACGCCGTTCGCAACGCGCCAAAGCCCGCAAGAAGCCGTGATCGCCGCAAAAGAAGCGCCAAAACCGCCGTCAAAATCCGCGCCGCTTTCAAACAGCGCGATCGCCCTAGATCGCTTTAGACAAATTAAGCAATCGCCAAAGCCCGCGCCAATCGCAAACGGCGACAAAGCAAACGAAAGCGGCTTAAGCGATTTCGACCGCCTCTTTAATCTGGTTAAAAATTGGGCGCTTGGCGACAACGCCATTTTGCGCGTCGGCGCGGTTTTGCTATTTATAGGTTTGGCGTTTTTACTGCGTTACGCCTCCGATCGCCTGCCCATAGAGGCGCGTTACGCGGGCGCTACGATCGGCGCGTTCGCCATATTTGCGATCGGCTGGCGACTGCGCTCCAAAAAGCCTTCGTACGCGCTAACGCTACAAGGCGCGGCGGTGGGCATGCTCTATCTAATCTCTTTTGCGGCGATGCGAATACATCACTTAATTCCGCGCGAAGCGGCGTTTGTTTTGCTGGCGATATTAGTCGTTTTCGCCGCGATCTTGGCGCTTAGGCAAAACTCCGCCGTTCTTGCCTGCGCCGCAACCGCCGGCGGTTTCGCCGCGCCGATTCTAACCTCAAGCGGAAGCAATGATTACGTTGCGCTCTTTAGCTACTTCGCGTTGCTAAACGCGGGCGTGCTTGCGATCGCGCGGTTTAAGGCGTGGCGCGTTCTCAACGTGATCGGCTTTATCGGCACGTTTGGCATTGGCTTCGCGTGGGGCGTTCGCTCATTTGTTCCTGAAATGTTCGCGAGCGTTCAGCCGTTTTTGGCGCTTTTTTTCGTAATGTACGTCGCTATCGGACTTTTGTTTGCGCGATCAAAACTGCTTGCGGCGCAAAACGCGCCAAACGATCGCGGCGCGGCGCTTTGCTGGTCGGCTCAAAAGGCGGATTACGTCGACGGATTTATCGTGTTCGCGCCGCCTCTTGTCGGCTTTGGTTTTCAGTGCGCGATCGTCGCTCGCATCGAGTATGGCATGGCGTTTTCCGCGCTGGCGATCGCGGCGTTTTACGCGCTGATAGCTTTCGCGCTAAGCAAAAATCCGCGAATGGCGTTGCTTGCCGAAATCGCGGCGGCGTTAAGCGCGGTTTTTGCGACGCTGTCCGTACCGCTGGCGCTGGATTCGCAATGGACTTCCGCCGCGTGGGCCGTGGAGGGCGCGGGAATGTATTGGCTTGGCTTCAAGCAATCGCGGCGCATGGCGCGTAGTTTTGCGACGGCGCTTATTTTCTGCTCGGCAATCGCGTTTTCGTTTGGCGATTGCGGCGTGTTGACGGAGCAAAACCTCTTCGCGTTTTATATGCAGACGATCCACCCTAGCGTCCCCGCGCCGCTCTGGAACGAAGCGGTTTTGGACGGATCGCCGCTTGGCGCGATTATGCTTGGCGCGGCGACGCTTTTTTGCTTTTGGACGCGACGCAAATTTTCGCACTTTCCGCTTGACGATTGGGAGCGTCAAATGCCGTTAGTCGGTCGGGCGAACGCGGCGCTAAACGGGTGGGAGCGCAATATCGCGCCCGTTTTCGCGGCTGTCGGGCTTTGGTTTGTCTATCTTGCCGCGCCGCTTACTTTTAGCTTAAATTATACGCAGTTGAGTTGGGCGATTGCGGCGGCGGTTACGATTGCCGTCGGTTTGCGCTCGCAATCAAAAACTTTTTTGGCGTGCGCTTTTGCGCTATCGGCGCTAGGCGGCGCGGTTTATTTCGCGCATAGATTCGACGAGATTATTTCGGTCGCGTTGAGCGGCGCGGTCGACTCGTTTGGCGCGGTTGGCGAGGCAATCGACGGCGTTAAGCCAATTATAAACTTCGGATTTTTGATCGCGTTCGCAATCGCGGCAAGCGGTTTTATAAGCGCGAGGCTTTTGCAAAAAGAGGCGGACAAAGGCGCGATCGCGGCGCGTTACCAATCGACAATCGCGATTGCGGCAAACGCCGCGCTTGTCTGGAGCGCGGCTTGGCTTGCGCTCGCGATCTTTTGCGAAGCGGCGCGGTTGGCGCGTTTTGCGGATTTTGCCGCCGATCTTGCGCCAATCTGGAGTCGTCGCGCCGCGTTGCTGACCTTCGCGGGTTTAACGCCGATTTTCGCGTTCTACGCCGAATTTCGACGCTGGCAAAGCCTAGCTATCGCCTGCTTGCTTTTGCTTGCGACCGCGATCTTGATTTTCGCGGCGGACGGCGTTTGGCTTTTTGAGTCGGCTAAGGCGATTGCGGACGGCGAAAGTTTCGCGCTGTTTGGCGTGATGGCGATCGCGCCAATTGCGCTGTTTGCCGCGCATTTTACGATTCTTTGGCGGCTTGAAAGGCTTTTGAGCGCCGCGTTATTAAATGCGGCGCACGCGATCGGCGCGGTATTGTTGATCGCCGTTTTGTCGTTTAATATGCGCGATTTATTTCTTTATATTTTCGGCGACGATAACGCATGGATATGGTTAAGTATGGCGATATTTCCAAGTTTATATATGCTATTTTCAAGCGTAAAGCGCGTTAATTTCTATCCAATCAACGCCTTTTCAAAAGCCTATCGTTTATATGCCGCCGCGCCGATCGCTACGGCTTTAATTATTTGGTTTTGGTCGGCTAATTTCGCATCTTCTGGCAAATGCGAACCGCTTATTTTTCTGCCGCTTATAAATCCGCTGGAAATATCGCTGATTTTAGTTTTGCTTGCGACGTTGCGCTGGGCGCTGACTTTACGCGCGAATTTTGCGAACTTTTCGGATTTTGACGACGAGGCGATCAAACAAAGCGCCGCGATCGTAAGCGGCGTTTCGCTACTTGCTTTGTGCACTCTTGCGGTATGCCGCGTAGCGCATCATTTTGGCGATATGAGCTTTGATTTTGGCGACATGTTTAACTCAATGGGCGTACAGGCAAGTTGGTCGATTGTATGGACGTTGTTTGCTTTCGCGCTGATGATCGGCGGAAACCGCGCCGCGAAGCGATCGGCGTGGATCGCGGGCGCGACGCTAATAGCGATCGTAGTCGTAAAACTCTTTTTAATAGAGTTAAGCGATCAAAGCGGTTTGGCGCGAATGATTTCGTTTATAGGAGTCGGCGCTACATTGCTAATTATCGGATATTTTTCGCCGCTTCCGCCGCGCGCGCAAAACGAAAACAAACCCTTAAATAAATCTGGTTAGACAAAGGAGATAAAACAATGATTAAACGAATACTTCTTATTCTCTTTCTTGCGTTTGCTTCGCTTGCTTACGCAGAAAGCGTTTACGTTTTAGAGCAAAAGGCAAAGAGCGGCGATCTTGACGCGGCTCGCGAACTAGGAGAGTTCTATCTTGAAGA
>JAISMA010000249.1 GCA_031276985.1 Helicobacteraceae bacterium
GATTAGAAGCTCAAAGGGCAAGGCAAGCTGGCGACAAATCCATAAAAACCTTCTCGCCGCAATGGAACAGAAGGGCGAAATCTCAACCGACGACTATATCGCCATTTTCATGGGCAAAATGAAACCGCCTTTTAGCTTCCGCGTTGTTCAAAAATTCATCACCCGCTACATGAACGCCAATCCAATCGAAAAATCGGTCGTATATCTCGGCATTGACAAGACCAAATCGCAACTGGAAAAGGCGCACGGCTCGCACGCCTATCGCGCCTCTTATCGCAACGAGGCATGGGAGCTGGACAGCACGCCGCTGGACGCAATCATCAAGGTCGACGACAAACAAGAGCGCTACGCCGTCTTGGGTTGCATCGACCTTTTCACCGGTCGGCGCGTGATGATGGTCGTCGATCGCTCAAACGCGCACAATTTGACGCGGTTTTTCTGGCTTTGCGTTATGGTTTTGGGCTTGCCGCGAAAGGTTTATCTGGACAACGGCAGGGATTACGCAAGCAAGCAGTTTGAAGGGTTGTTAGACGGGCTGAACGTGTCGATCATCCGCGCGCGAGCCTATAGCGGACGCGACAAAGGGCACATCGAAAGAGCCTTTAGAACGCTTAGCCACAGCATTTTGCCAACCCTGCCAAGCTACATCGGGCACAACGTGGCGACTCGTCAATCGATTGAAGAATCCCGCGACAAACAAGAGCGCGCCAAAGGCTCAAAAGGGCGCAAAACCAATCAAGATTATCAGCTCAATCTCGAAGAGATCAACGCCGCGATCGCGCTTTGTTGCAAGCAGTGGGACATGTGCGGCATGTATAACCGCCGCGTCCCGCTGGAAGCGTGGAACGCCGATACGCGCCCAATCTACAAAATCGCTTACAACGACTTTTTAATGCACGCGGGAGAGCGCTGGACGCGGACCGTGGGCAAAAAAGGGATTTTGCTTCGCGGGCGGACGTATACGGGGCTTGATTTGGCGCGGGTTACGGGCGAGGTCGAAATCCGCGAAAACATCGACGACGTTAGCGAAATGTTTGTTTTTTCGCCTTCGGGCGAGTATCTGGGCATGGCGTTTGACGCTCAAACGCGCCCGCAGACCAAAGAGGAGGCGCGTTTGGCGGAGCGGATCGTCAATAAGGAGTTCAACAACGTCAAGGCGTTTGTCCGCGAGGCTGAAAAATACAACGCGCAAGGCTTTGGGCGCGAGTTGCTGGAACGTCAAAAAGAGGTCGTCGCCGCGGCGTACCTCGCATATCTAAAACAGGAGGATTACCAACTAGGAAGCAAGGGAGCAAAAGAGGCGATCGACGACGCAAGACGTCGCGACAGGTTAAACAGGGCGTTTCCAACGATACCGATCCCGCAAACCGCGACCAAGCCGCGCAAACGGCTCACGTGGGAAAGCGCGATCGCGAAAAACGGTTAATCGCCTTTTAACGGGCGTTTAACAATCAGGAGAATGGCATGGAATTGAAGGCAAAAGTAAGAGAGTTTATCGCGTCGGGCGCGATAAGCATGAACGAGCTTGGCAGGAGCTTGGGTTATAGCAACGGATCGATGATTAGCCAGTGGCTTGGAGAAACCGCGGAGAAGCCTTTCAAAGGCGACCGCGCCAAGTTAGCGAGCGCGGTCGAGGCGTATGTGGTTAACTACGAGCGAAATCATAGCTCAAGAACCATTAAAACGCAAGAGTGGATCGAAACAAACGATTACAAAATGGCGAAATACGTCGTCGATCAGGCTGTGATCGAGCGCGAAATGGCGCTCCTTTGCGGCGATCCCGGCGTTGGCAAAACCACCGCCATTAAACGCATAGCGGCGAGCCTGCCGCAAGCGATTGTGATCGAGGCGGACATTTCAATGACGGCGAAAGCGCTTTTTAGGGCGCTTTGCTTGCAACTTGGCGTCGATACGCCGCCAAGAAACCTCTACGAGATGAAAGAGGTCGTGATCGATCGCTTGAAAAAGCGCGATTGCGTCATCTTCATCGACGAGGGCGAGCACCTACCGCATAGGGCGCTGGAAATGCTCCGCCGCGTTTGGGACTTCACCAAAACGCCAATCGTCTACTGCGGCACGCGAATACTTCTCAACAACATCACGGGCGCGTCCAGAGGCGCTGAATACGCGCAACTTAAACGCCGCATCAAAGGTAAATGGGAGTTTCGATCGCTTGTGTACGAGGAGATGAGCGACGACGACAAACCGCGCAAGAGCGACAAAGAGTTGCGAAAAGTCTGCGCGGTTTTCGGCGTGGAGAGCGAAAAGGTAATTGGCGCGGTCTATCGCGTCGCGGGCGGCAACTTCGGCAACGTGATCGATCTGCTGAAAAACAGCGCGAAACTGGCGGCGTTACACGACGCGCCGATTAGCGCGCAGATCGTCGAGGAAGCCGCGAGGATGCTGTTGATATGAGCGTCAAAAAGGTCGCCCGAAATCCTAACGGATTTCCTACGCGCCTTGCGCTTCCTGCGGAAGCGGGCGCTTCGCGGCGGATATTCGGGTCGCTCCGCAAAAGTTTTGCGAAACTTTTGCTTCGCGAGTTAATTAAAAAGGAGAAAAAGATGAGCAGGGCATGGGATAAGTTCGTCGAGGCGCAATCGACGCATAAAAAGCTGGCCGAGGCCAAGAAAAAGATCGCCAAAAAAGGCGGAGGGGGTAAAAAATAATGGCGCAAATAGACGAGTTGGGCTTTTGGCTTGACAAACGCGGCGATCGGGTGCATCCCGATCTGATCCGCGCCGACAAAAAGATAGAGGACGAGCTTGTAGGAGAGCTTATTAACGCGGCGCTTGAAAAGCAGGCGGCGCTGGCGGAGTTCCGTCAATGGGCGTTTGGTCAGATTGAGGATTTTATGAGTTTGCTTTTGCAAAACTACAACCTTAACCGCTCCGAATCCAGCAAATCGGGCAGCGTTAGCCTGCAAGATTATAGCGGCTTAAACAAGGTGGACATCCAAGTGGCGCGAAAGCTATCGTTTGATAGCAAGCTCCGCATTGCCAAACTCAAGATCGACGAGTATCTCAACGAGATCACGGCAAACGCCGCGCCCGAATTAAAAACGCTGATACTGAGGGCGTTTGAAGTGGATCGCAAGGGCGACGTGGACGCTAAAAAAATCCTAGCTCTAAAAAGCTACGACATACCGCATCCAAAATGGCGCGAGGCGATAGAGATTATTAACGAGGCGACGGAGGTCGTCGGGTCGACGCGCTATATCCGCTTTTACCGCCGCGATAGCCGCGAAGACGAATGGCAACACATCGCGCTGGAGCTTGCGAGCGCGAAATTGTCTCAATCCCCTATAAATCGGGTCGACGACGACGCAAGCATATCGCAAACCGACGAAAACGACGAGGCGACGCGGGAGGCAAACGATGGGAATTAGATACAACGGCAAACGTTACCCGAACCTCTTGTCCGCGTTGCAAGCCGTAAAAAGCGATCGCGCTCCGCGGCGGACCGCCGCGCCAAGCGCGGACGTAATAACCGCGCTGGCGATTAGCCCCGAAGCCGCCGCCGCTATTAGACGCGAGGCGCGCGCAAATTACGCCAAACGACTGGCGAACGCAAGGGGGCGCGGGGGGAGTAGCGAAGCGACCCCCGCATGCCGCGAAGCGGGGGCTTTGCCCTCGCAAGCGAACGCAAGGAAAGCCGCATGAGCGCCGCCGACAATAGTATCGCAAAGCTAGAGGAAGCTTTGGGCGAATTGGCGTTAGTAATCGGCGGATTGCAATCGCTTGCGAGGTTGACCGAAAATCCAGAGCTTACCAAGACGTTGCGAAACGCGATCGCGCGGTTGCAAAAGGTAAGCGACGAGACGATCAAAGCATATAGCGACATGGCAATCGCGAAAGGAGCGAGACAATGAACGTACCAAGTCCAACGGGCATTTTATGGCGCAAAGCAAAAGAGCTAATCGACGGCTTAATCGACGACGACAAAGTAGGCGCGGAGGCTATCGCGTACGCGATCAAAGCCTACCGCCTAATCAAGCGATCCGCGCTTGATCAACTCGCCGCGCTTGAGGCGGAGGATGCCGCCGAAGCCGCCGCCGACGCTAAATACTACGGAGGCAAACAATGACAAATGAAAACCGCGAAGCAAAAGTTTCGCAAAACTTTTGCGGAGCGCCCAAATTACCCGCCGAAAAATGCCCAGCATTTTTGGCGATAGAGGAGGACGACAATGACCGATGAAGCGACCGCGAAATGCAAAAAGCAGATCAAGTACCACGAGGGCTTTCGGTTGAAAGCCTACCGCGACACGCTGGAATACTGGACGATCGGCTACGGGCATATGCTCAACAAGGGCGATCGCCCGAAGATTGAGATGATAACCAAAGCCGAAGCGGACGTTTTATTCGAGGGCGATTTCGTGGGCGCGCTATCCGACGCGACGGCGCTAATCGGCGAATTCGACGCGCTGAACGCGCCGCGTCAAGCGGTCGTCGTCAATATGGCGTTTAACCTTGGCTACGACAAGCTAAGCGGCTTCAAGCAAACGCTGGCGGCGATAAACGCGGGCGAATACGATCGCGCCGCCGATCATATGCTGGCAAGCAAATGGGCGAAGCAGGTTGGCAAACGCGCCATTGAGCTAAGCGAGCAAATGCGCCGCGGCGAATGGCAAGGAGCGCTTAATGGCAAATAAATACGACCGCCAAATCGACGGCTACGAGATTAGATTCTTGGTAAGCGAAAGCGGCGACGAATATATAGAGATTGAACACAGAGGCAGAATCGCGGATATGTACGCGGACGACGCGAAGGCTATAGCCGACTACGTACTAGAAAGCAAGGTCGGCGATAAAATCGTTAAATGGCG
>JAISMA010000180.1 GCA_031276985.1 Helicobacteraceae bacterium
ATTCTCTTTCTTGCGTTTGCTTCGCTTGCTTACGCAGAAAGCGTTTACGTTTTAGAGCAAAAGGCAAAGAGCGGCGATCTTGACGCGGCTCGCGAACTAGGAGAGTTCTATCTTGAAGAAGGCGAACGCCAAAAGGCGTTTCAATGGTTTAAGCGCTGTTACGAATTAGGCGATAAGCGTTGCGCTAGAGGCTTAGGCGTGATTTACGAAATGTTTGATAGGGATTATCCTAACGCTATTAAGTGGTACGAGATCGCCTATAAGATGAAAGACGACGAAGCGGCTTATTCGCTGGCGACGCTTTACGAAGATCGCCATAAAGACTACCCTAAAGCGCTTAAATGGTACGAGATCGCTTATAAAGAAGGCGATAAAGACGCGGCTTACGCTTTGGGTTTGCTTTACGACGATATTCTTAAAGACTACGAAAACGCTAAGAAATGGTACGAGATCGCGCATAAAGGCGGATATAAAGACGCGGCTTACGCTTTGGGTATTCTTTACGGAAATATATTAAAAGACTATCCAAAAGCTATCGAATGGTATACGATCGCATATAATCAAGGCGATTACAAAGGCATACAAGCTACAAGCGTTCTTTATTACAGTCGTTATAAAGACAAAATAACCGCTGGAGCATACAATCTAGGATTGATCGGCAAGTATTCCAAAGAGGATGTAATAAACAATCTTAAATCCGATTGGAACTTTACGACCGACGAACTAAAGCAAGCCTATAAACTTCATCAAACGTTAGATCTCCCTTCGCGTTATCGTTACAAGGGCGGCGTCGATTAACCAAATGAAAACAATAAAACAAGCAATAGCAAGATCGCTCTTTCGATCGCTTGCGTGGGCAAACAACTATACAACGACGCTACCATAACAAGAAGCGCGAACGCCGCTCAAAAGGCTTTTCAAGTTTCAAAATAGTCTCGTATATCTTTTTGGCTTCGACTTCGCTAAGTTCAAAACTCTTAACGTTGTCGACAGGATCGGTAACGGCGAGAGATATGGGATTGGTTTTAATGTAGCGTTTTCTAATCGCTTCGCTCATTATGGGTGAAAGCGAATTCTTAAGTCGCTTTTGCGATCCGCCCGTTAGTCCGCTACGCTTCATAGAGTCTTACATACTCGTATTGAATCTCGTCCAAGCGCATATCGCCTATTCTCGCCTTGATCCAATTCTTATAAAAGGATTTGCTCGCGTCAATCGTCTCTTTGGCTAAGGATTTTGCGTCGCTCTCTCGCCGCTCCATATACTCGTCAAAGAACTTATTTAGCCGTCGGAATTAGCGCTGGCGCGTTCATCTCCGCTCGCACCTCTTCCCTGAAAACCTCACGCTGCACGTAGGCTTCGTTGATTGCCTGCTTAACGGGTTTGCTTCCGGGAAACCTGAACGTGCGATAGCGTCCTCTGCCCCTCACCGTAATGTGCCCTACTATCTCGTAAGGGATTTCTTTAGGCAGTATTTTTTGTAGTAGCTCGGGAGTCGCTTCTTTGCCGCTGTCGCGAACTATTTTTAGCTTGTCTCTTATAAATAGCCCGCGCGCGCCTTTGATTGATACCAAGTTTTCTTTAATCATTGGGCTACCATAACGCTACCGCAAAATGAGCGGACGCTTGTTTCGGTAATCGTTTTGGATTTTAGCATACCTGAACATAAATAATTTAGTTTTACAAGAAACGCTTTAGGAATGCACAAGGTAGCGTTCAGTTTCGCGAACGCCGCATCCAAAACAAGCCAAAAAGAGCCAATGAGCGTATATCCGCGATATACGCTTCCTTCGGAAGCTATCGCTTCGTCGCGGGAATGACGGTGGACGATCGGCGTTTGTCAAAAAATCGCGCAACTTTCAGATGATTTTAAGTAAAACCTTACTATCATCATTCGCTTCAAATCCAAATCACAAGGAGGATTGCCCAATGCAATCGCTTACTTTGTCCGCGCAATCGGACGGCATAGGTTTCGCTTCAATAAAGCGATCGGATCAAGGCTTTTCAAACGCGGCAACGCGCTTGAATACGACGACGGTTGAAACGACGACGACCGCGACTTCGGCTTCGTTAAACAATGCGGCTTCGTTAAACGCAGAGTTCGCTTCCACGAAGTTCACCCCCCCCCAGCAACGATAAAGCATAAAAAATATCGCGCAAAGGCGTTCTTTCTAATAATCCTTAGCGTTATGGCTTTGTGGCTTTCTGGTTGCACAGCGCCTTTGGGCGAACTTACAGTGGCTTCCAGCCAAAATGTGCGCAACTTGAAATACGAGACCGTAGGCGATAAAGCTGCTCTTGCCGAAGGCGCGTCTTGCATACATTATATTCTTGGTTTTCAAATAGGACAACAAAAACAAACAAGACGTTTTCAGTGGGCTATGGACGACGCAATCAATAACGCTCGCAAAAGCGGGGTAGATGGCGATCTATTGGTCAATGTACGCATAAAGCAATACACATTCTCATTTTTACTTTTTAGTCAAGATTGCATATATGTTACAGGCAATCTGGTCAAACTGGAAACGCCCAAATAGTTTATTTTGAGCTTGCCACAATACGTTAATGCGCGGGTCTTTTGGCTAATCAAAAGGGCAACATTGGTTTAACTTGTGAAAATTTGTTTTACAACTGGATCCTTTTCATGGCGGGAAGCGTTGCTCGCCATAAGGGCAAGGTAGCGCGGCTCTGGACCATAGAGAAGTGGGCGATATTGATCTGGTTTGGGGGAAGGAAGGCGCTAGCAAAAGCGACGGCTTTGGACTGTCTAAGATCGCCAAATTTCACCCTGAAGCGTTAGACGATTTGCAGGGGCATTTGGACGGAATGCGAGTCGTCTCTCGAAGCGATAATCGCGTAAGGCTGGAAAGTCCTACGCATAGAGCAATGATTAGTCTTGATTATTATGGACAAAGAAAAGTTCGGCTACGTGGTATAACAAGTGGTCATCCAATCCGATCGCGCATTCCAACCTTTCTAAATCCCCACGATCAACTCGGCGTAACGAAATGGGAGACGTTAAGTAGCAAATCCTACGCCAAAGGGTACGCCTTCGGCGCATATCTAATGCGTAATCTTGGCGGGGCGCAACTGCTTAAAGATATTCTTTAAAACAACGAAACAGGTATTGCCTCCGTAACCGCCGCATTAGACAAGTTTGAAAGCGGATTAACCTTTGAAAAAGCTCTTGAAAGATATGGCGAGGCTCTGATTTTTAGCGGAGCGAAAAAGCTAAACGAGACTTTTCGTTTGATAATATGGTTCGTAAAACGATCGGCGGAAACAATTATGTCGCTACCAGATTTGATATATGGTAGCAGCCGTTTAGCGCTCCTAAAATTTTTGATCTTTTTCCCAAGCAAATGAGAGCGCATTCGGTTAGATTGCGCTCGCAAAGTACTTGGAAAAGCCCGTAAGCGGGGAGCTTTCGATAACGCTTGAAAAACTCGCTAATAACTACGTAGAACTCTATGTTATGGCAAGGTAGATTATGAAGGTTGCGATTTTAATGTTATGTCGCGCGTTTGCGGCGCTTGCATACGGCTCAAAAACCATTGTGGGCAGAGTTTAAATATACGGCAACGAACCGCGCGCGTTTGTGGGAGAAATCGACGAAAAAGGCATAGAATACGCCGCCCATCCCGAAGAGAAAGAAAAAGATCTTGAAAAACTTCATGGCAGGCTTATCGAGTTTAACGCGGAGTTTGTCGAAAGCCGCCAAGCGGGCGATTGTTCATCGCTAAAAGGCGGCGTTATAACTTCGCTGGATTGGAAAACTATTCAATAGCCTACGAGCGCAAGCGCGATCGTTGTTGGTCGATTCCGTAACGATCGCGAAATAAATTTGCAAAAAGCGAACGGATATTTTGTTTTAAGTATAAAGATATTAGCGATAGCGCCGATAGAGATTTTAGCGCATTTTTTACAAGGAACTAGCATGGAAATCTTAATCGTCGCGTCGGCGGCGATCGTTATGTTTATTGGCGTTTTGGCGTACGGTTTTAGCGCCGCGATTCGCAAGGTAAAAGCGCTCTTTTGCGCTAGAACGATCAAGAAAGCGGCGGTTAGTTATTCAATTTATCGCAATTAAAAAGCCGTCAATCATAAGCGCGTTCTGCCTATGTTTTTTATAAATGCGTCGCGCATTTTTTCAAGCGCGTCGTCAAAGGTGTGAAGCCCCCGCTCTTGCAACGCTTCTTCTTTCTTGATTGCCGCCGCGAGAGTGTCTTTTAGTTTTGGCAGTTCTTCCAACATCATAGCCGCTTTATTCGCAAGCTCTTTTGGCGTGTTGTTGATATTGCAGTTTTCAAAAAAAGTCGCGGCGCGTTTATATTCGCTTTTTTGAATGTCGTTGCGTCCTGCGCGTCTGCCGCGATCCATTTGCTCGGCAAGCCAGAAAGCCGCTTCGCCCGCGGGCACGTATTGAAAAACGCGCTTTAATTCCGATCGCGATCCGTCCTCGTTTATCACGATCTCTTTTAACTCGTCGAGCGTCATAGTTTGCACGCGCTCCAGCGTAAGCGATCTCGCTTCGTTAATAGCGGCGATATTTTTCTCAATGCCTTCGATTTTCTTAAACAGCCGATCGATATTATCTTTGGCGGTTTTGATCTCTTTGTCTTTAGTTAGACGCGCCTGTTTTAAGCGCATCCAAATCTGATGACTTTTGCTCACGAGAGGCGCTCCGCTTGCGCTTGTCAAAACGGGCGTGTAAGCGCCTGCGCCGTCGATTACCTCTTGAACGACTCTATCGACCAGATTCATATCCAAAGCCGCCAAAACGCGCGCGAAAAAAGTATCGGCGATCGCTTCGTTGAATAGCGATCGATAAGCGATAAAATACCGTTTTGCCTGATTTAGTATAAACGCCTGCTTTTTCTGATCGGCGCGTACTTCTTGGGCGATTACCGAATCAAACCCCGCCTCTTCGCGTATGAGGTATTCGACCTCTTGATTTATATGCTCTTTCAACGCCAGCACGCACCCTTCGATGCGAAATTGCGCGTAACTTTGCAACTTCATAAAATTAACCGTAGCCAGCGCGACCGGTCGCTCCAAAACCTTTTTCGCGGTTTCGCGCATAGCTATATGCAATTCCGAAGCGTCGTCAATCGCAAATAACTCGTTTTCAAAGGTGCTTTGGCTTAGGAAAAACGCTTCGACTGTGGCGCGTTGTTCGTCGAGATCGGCGTGGGCTTGCATATTCAGCCCAACAGCCGTTTTGCGATTTGGCTAATGCGCTTGCCGTCGGCTTGCGATCCGATCGCCGTTTTAGCCGCTCCCATTACCGCGCCGATCGTCTTTTGCTCCAACCCGCCGATAATCGTTTTGAGCTTGGCTTCCAGCTCCTCGTCGCTAAGTTGTTTGGGCAGATAACCTTCGATTATCGTTATCTCTTTTCGCTCTTTTTCGACGAGATCCTCGCGTTTGCCGATTGCATATTGCTCAATCGCGTCGAGGCGTTGCTTGATCTGCTTTTGCAAAATCTTCTCCGCGTCCGCGTCGCTCAACGTTTTGCGCTCGTCGATTTCGACCTGCTTTAACGCGCCGTTAACCGTGCGAAGCGTGTCGCGTACGAAATCGTTGCGCTCGCGCATGGCGGTTTTTATGTCCTCGCGTATCCTCTCTACTACTCCCATTGCCTTCGTCCGCCTATTTTTTGGAATTAAAGTTGCTAAATGCATAATAATTGTAACTAATCAGGAGTAAAAAATGGCGCTTAAAACGATATTTATTTTAGCGCCGCTGGCATTTTTGGGCTGCGCGGGCGCTCTTGATCCGCAAATGGACTTCAAGCCGCCCGAATACGTCCAACAAACGCCTTCGCGCGAAGAGGAAGACATGAGCAATCTTGGCAGTCTTTTTGGGCGCGGCGACAATCCAATTTTTTCAGACCGCAAGGCGATGCGTATTAACGACGTCGTAACGGTGCTAATCAACGAGCGATCGCAAAGCAGCACCAGCGCCAACAGGCAACTGAACAGATCGCAAACAAGCGAGTTTGCGCCGGGCGCGATTACCTACGCGGGAACATCCGACAACGGCAAAAAAGTAGCCAATCGCGTTAACGGCGTAATCGGTTTTGGATTCAAAAGCGACAGCAACGGAGAGTTTAGCGGCGGCGGAACGGCGACAAGAACGGAAAACTTTACCACGACGGTGAGCGCGCGTATCGTAAAAATTATGCAAAACGGCAACTATTTTATCGAGGGACGGCGCGAGATTATGCTTGAAAACGAAAAACAGGTTATTCAAATTAGCGGCGTAGTGCGCCCCGACGATATTATGCAAAACAACACGATCAATTCGTCTTACATCGCCGACGCAAAGATTTCGTATCGCACGGAAGGCGATATTCAGCGCAACGCAAAGCAGGGTTGGGGAACAAGACTGCTAAACGCGATCTTGCCGTTTTAACGCCTAAAACGCTCAACGTTTTCGCAAGCGATCGCGGCGCGTTTTGGCGATTGCGTTATTAGCGTTATTTGGCGGGACGATAGGCTTTAATAATATCCGCGTTTGTTTCAATGTACGGCGCTCCGATAAGATCGAGACAATACGGCACGGCTTCAAAAACGGCGCTTAGACACTCTTTGATCGATTTTGGCTTGCCGGGCAGGTTTATAATAAGCGTTTTTCCTCTGATTCCAGCCGTTTGGCGCGAAAGAATCGCCGTCGGCGCGTATCGCAGGCTTTTTTGCCTCATCAACTCGCCAAAACCCGGCAGCATTTTCTCGCAAACGCTTTGCGTGGCTTCGGGCGTAACGTCTCTGGGCGCCGGTCCCGTGCCGCCCGTCGTTAATATGAGCGAGCAGTTTTCGCTCATATCTATTAGTTCTTTTTCGATCTTGTCGCGATCGTCTGGTATAACGCGGTAATCGTAGCTTTTTGGCGTGGATATATATTCGTCCATCGTTTGAATGATTGCCTTTCCGCTTATATCTTCATATTCGCCGCTGCTTGCGCGATCGCTTAATACTAGTACGCCGATTTTCATATTGTTTGCTCCTCGATTTGTAAAAGATGATTCGCGTTTTTTATATATGTCGTTTGCGCGTGAGTTTTTGAGAAAAACTCAGCCGCTTTTTCGGAATTGATAATGTTGTCTTTGCCGCCTAGATATATCTCGATTTGCAGATTTTTTAGGCTATCAAACATATCTAAACTCCATTGATGATTTAGCGACTTGCGTAGATCGTCCGCTTGCGGATTTGGATCGATATATTTCGCGTTAAATTTACCGCACGCCGCGTAAAAATTTCTCATATACGACGCGCCGTCGCGGGCGTAATTTATAAGTTGCAAACGAGCGAATTTGCGATCTTTGTCTTGAAAAAACGCGGGCGAAAGCAGTATCAATCTATCGATTCGAAAATCGCTTGCGATCGCGCATTGAAAAGCCTTGATCGCTCCCAAACTAAAGCCCGCGACGCAATGCGCCGACGCGCCAGAAGGCAGATAATCCGCAAACAATTCCGCTTCGTTCGCAAAGCCAAAACCGCTAAAGAACGTCAAACGACGCGCTCTCTTTTTCCAGCAATAACTTCGCCACTCTTTCGATCGACGCGACGTCGACATTGTCGCTTGCCGTTTCGATCGCGCGTTCCATTAACTTTTGCGCGCCGCCAAAGCGATCGGTCGGATCGTATATCGCAACGTAGCGATCGGCGATCTTTCGCGCCGCCACGCAGTCGCTTTCGCAAAAACTCGCGCCTTTTTCGCCGTTGAGCCGCCAATGCGCGAGCCCCGCCAAACGCCCGCACAAAAGCGCGAATAACTCGGCTTCCAGCGAAACGCTTTCGCAATCTTGCAAAAAATCTCCGACGAGTTTTGCCGCCTCGAATTTCGCGCCGAAGCGTTTTGCCGCAAGCGCTTTTGCCGCTTGATAACGCGCGCGTTTTTCGCGCATATTTGCTTCCAGCCATTCGCCGCTTCTTTTGAGGCTGACGACTTTTTCTTTTACCGCCTCGACGTCAAGCGCCTCGATCGTTTCGGCGTTTCGTTTCAGCGCGTGCAACGCCGCTTCGTTTGCGAGCGTGCAAAGCGCCGCGCCGCTAAAGCCCGCGGTTTTTTCCGCTAATTTTGCCAGATCAAGCGCGTGGGGTTTGCCGCTAAAGGCTATTTTTAATATCTCTTCGCGATCGCCGACGTTTGGCAGGCTAACCTCTATGCGCCGATCAAATCTGCCCGGACGCAAAAGCGCGCCGTCCAACATCTCGATACGGTTTGTCGCCGCCAAAACCACCACTCCGCCATGACTTTCAAAGCCGTCCATTTCGGTGAGCAGTTGATTGAGCGTGTTTTCGCGCTCGTCGCTTCTTGCGCCGCCTCGCGCCTTGCCAACCGCGTCGATCTCGTCGATGAAAACGATCGACGGCGCGTTTTTTCTAGCCGCCGCGAAAAGTTCCGCGACTTTTTTGGGTCCAACGCCCACGTACAGGTGCGCGAAGCTAGATCCGGAAGCGTAAAAAAACGCCGCGCCCGCTTCGCCCGCGATCGCCTTCGCCATAAGCGTTTTGCCCACGCCCGGGGGACCGGCCAGCAAAACGCCGCGCGGCAAAACCACGCCGAAACGTTTGTATTTGGACGGATTTTTGAAGTAATCCACGATCTCATCCAGCTCTTCGCGGACGGATTTTAGCCCCGCTACCATCTTAAAGGTAACGTTTGATCGCGTCGGAATGAAACTCGGCTCGTTGTCGGCGGTTTTTGTCGCCGCGCTCTTTGCCAAAGGCTCTCGCGCCGAAATATGCTGCAAAAACGGAAACAGCGCCACGCCAACGGCGATAAGCGTTACGATCGGCGCGAACCACGGATCGCTAATGGCAAAGCCAATAATCAGCAATAACGCGGCAATCGCGAACAAAGCGATTTTGATGCTATCTAATTTTCCAAACCCCATTACAACCGCCGAATTTTGCGCGCCCTTTTGTTTTCATTTTGCGCGATGTTTATTATACCGCCTTCGTTATCAAACGATCCAAGCCGACCCAAATCGCAAAAAAAACTAAACGCTTATCGCCAAATCCAAATTCGCGCCCAAAAGCCAAATCGCCTATCGCCCAACCGCAAACAAAGTTTTACCGCTTCAAAGCAAGAGGAAACCAACGTATCGCATTCGGGAGGGGCGAAGGTGGGAGCGCCAAGCGATTAAGCCTTTTTTCGATATAATCACGACAAAATCGATAGAGATTGAGAAATGGCAAGCGTTATAGACTTTATCGGCGACACGCCGCTTATTGAAATCACG
>JAISMA010000115.1 GCA_031276985.1 Helicobacteraceae bacterium
GTAAAGATAGGCTCGCTGTTGTATATCACGCCCTCAAGCGCGGATTTATCCGTAACAAGCGTTTCTAACCGCTCCTTATCGACCCAGCAAACGCGGTGAAAATACCTAGCGTCCAGAAAATCCTTGCGCCGCGCCGTAAGGCGCGTTTAACGTTTTACCCCCTTTGACTTTCGCCCCGCTTTTCGCTACACTTGCGGTCGGTCTGTTGGCGAGTTGATCCGAAGTGGTGTAGCCCTTCTGCGCTTCGGGCGTTAAGATTGGCGCGTCTAACAGCTGAAGTCCCGCTTGCGCGGGAATGGCGGGAGCGGCGGGAATTCAGAAGAGTAGCTCCTCGTTTGTGTTTGCGCGGTTTTCGCGTATCTCTCTAGGCGGTTTGCTCGTGTCGGTGAATATCTCTCTGCGCTTATCGCCCAAGATCATTTCGCGCACTCCGTCGGGTCTGTCGAAACGGCGTCTGCGCTCTGGACGCTCGCGGGTTAGCTCCTTGTAATAATCGGCGAAAACGGGCGCGCTGAAACCGCCTCCCGTCGCCGCCGATCCCATAGGCGAATCGTCGTCGTTGCCAAACCATATAATCGTCTGCGTATCGGGCGTAATGCCCACAAACCAAGCGTCGCGGGAGTCGTTGGTCGTGCCCGTTTTGCCCGCGACCTCGATGTCCGCGACTCTCGCGCGCGTTCCCGTGCCGCGTCTTACCGCATCTTGCAACACGTTAATTATCAAATAAGCCTGCTCCGGTTTGGTAACGACGGTGGAATTAAACTCATATGTGCGAACCTCGCCAAAGCGGTCGACGACTTCGCTCGCCAAACGAACTTTCGTGCGCTCGCCGTAGTTTGAAATTACCGTGTAATATTCCGAAAACTCCAAAAGACTTAGGCTGTGCGCTCCAAGCGCGATTGTCATGTCGTATGGCAACGGCTTTGGCAGATAGGTTAGCATTTTGTCGAAAAGCGCGTTCATGCCGATCGCGTCTATAAGGTTAATGGTGGCGAGATTGCGCGATCTCACAACCGCCTCTCGCGCCGTCATCAAACCGACAAGATTGTTTTCGTAGTTTGTGGGACGCCAAACTTTTTCCTCCTCGTCCGCGCCCGCGCCGTATCGATACGTACGCGAAATATCGGCGATTTGGCTTGCGGGCGAATAGCCCAAATCAAACGCCGCGAGATAAATAAACGGCTTAAAAGAGCTGCCGACTTGCCGTTTTGACTGATAAGCGCGGTTAAAAACGCTTTTTTGGTAATCGACTCCGCCCGAAAGCGCCAGCACGTCGCCCGTTTGCGGTTCGATTGTTACGATCGCGCCGTTTAACTGCGCGATCTTGGCGCTTACGGCGGTTTCGTTTAGCTCCCAATTTGAGTAGTTGTTCTCGGCGGTTGGCGTAATTTTTGTCATCAGCGCCGATTGGTTTTGCGCGATTTTCGCTATTTCGCCCTTGAGTCTTTCTCGCTCTTCCGCCGTTCGGTTCGGATCGCGGGCGGCGGCTAACTTTATAAGCGCGTTGTAGCGATTGATTTCGCTACGGTAAAAACTCTCGATTCGATTGGCGTTTGCCAGATAACCTCTATGCAACGCGCCCTCCGCCGCCTGTTGCATTCCCATATCCAGCGTGGAGCGCACGACGTAGCCCCCGCTTTTAATATCGGGATAATCGGCGCGAAGGAAAGCTACGATCGCGTCGACCGCGTAAGGAGCGCGATTTCTAGTAAGCGTATCGTCGTAAATTTTCGGCACTTCCATAATAGCCTGTTGATGCTCCTCGTCGCTAATCCAGCCTAACGCTTTCATACGCTCGATAACGATATTGGCGCGAGAGAGCGCCGCAGAAAATTTTTTCGTCGGATCGTATAAACTAGGCGATTGAGGAATGCCCGCCAAGATCGCGATTTCTTTAAGGCTTAATTCGTCTAACTCTTTGCGAAAATAGCCCAAAGACGCGGTGCGCGCGCCGTAATAACCGTGTCCGAAAAAGACGGCGTTTAAGTAGCGCTCGACAATCTGCTCTTTGCTCAAAGCAAGCTCGACGCGCACGGCTACGATCGCCTCGATCAGTTTGCGATCAAAAGTTTTTTCGCGGGTTAAAAGAATAGTTTTAACAAGCTGCTGCGTAATAGTGCTGCCGCCCTCGACGACGCGCCCCGCTCGAAGCATTTTGTACAGCGCGCGCATGATCGCGTCCGGATTAACGCCGCGATGCTCGAAAAAAGTCGTATCCTCGATCGCCACAAGCGCCTCGACCAATCTCGACGGAATTTTGTCAAACGCGACATAAACTCTATGCTCGTCGGCAAACAGATTTGCCACCAATTCGTCGTTGCGATCAAACACCCGCGTCGTAAGTTGCGGATTGTAATAAACCAGCGGATCGATATTTACTTTCATACCGCGCGCGATATACATCGCGCTTAAAGCGATCGCCGCGATCAAGCCTACGATCGTAAATATCCACAGCGTTAAAACGATTTTTCTCGCTCTTGTCATTTTCTAAACCTCCTATTTTCAAAACCAGATTCGATCAAGCGCTTCGTTTGGGCGTTTTTGGGCGCGCCTAGAATCTCGCCCGTTAAGCCCGTTTCTACGATCGCGCCTTGATCAATGACGGCGATCGCGTCGCTGATAGCCGCTACGCTCGCGAAATCGTGCGAAACAAAAAGCATTTTCACGCCGCCGTCTTTGATTGTTTTGAAAAGTTTAATTATCTCGTTTTTTGACTTGCTATCCAGCGCCGTCGTCGGTTCGTCCAGCAGCAGCAGTTTCGGCGAGGCGGATAACGCGATCGCGCAGATAACCCGTTGAAGCTGCCCGCCGCTAAGCTCGGCGGGAAAACGGTTTAGCGCCCACGCGCCAAGTCCCGTCCGCTCCAGCAGCTCTTTTGCCTTGCCGATCGGCGCGTGGAACTGATCTTTAATTTTGCTCATCGGACTTAGCGCGGTGAAAGGATTTTGCGGGATAAACGCCGCGCTTTTGCCGCGCTCAATCGCAA
>JAISMA010000247.1 GCA_031276985.1 Helicobacteraceae bacterium
TCGTTAATTTTTTCAAAAAATGCAATTCCGACCCCTATTTTTCGTTTTGCCAAAAAGGTAAATTGCGAAAAATAAAGGAGGAACTATGGCGAACGAACCGATTGCGCCGTCTGCCGAAGGGCAAAAGCCCGATTTAGATCAGATTTTATCTGAAAAAGCGGCGCGTCTGAAAGTTTTAGAGGGCGAGTTTGGAGCGTTAGGGCAACAGATCGACGAGGAGTTTTTTAACGAACTCGAAGGATTGCTGACCGACGATGAAAAGGAGCTTCGCTACGAGGAGAATCCCGCCGCGTTTGCAAGAGCGATTGAAGCCAGAAAAGAGGCTTACAAGGCTGAACGTTTGGGCGCGAGCGAGGAGGAGATCAACGCTTTGCGTCAAGAGGTGGGATCGTTGCAAGACCAGCAAGCCAAAGAGCAAGCCAAAGCGGAATTTCTCGCCGCGCATCCAGACGCGAACGTCGACGAGATAAACGCCTTTGTCCGCAACAATATGACGATGGCGCAAATTAGGGAGCTTAACGCGCTTCCCGATTACGCGTCGGCGTTTGAGTACGTTTACGGATTGATGAGCGG
Organism: Helicobacteraceae bacterium; assembly: GCA_031276985.1. GTDB lineage: Bacteria > Campylobacterota > Campylobacteria > Campylobacterales > SZUA-545 > JAIRNH01. The sequence goes on from JAISMA010000247.1 coordinate 574, forward strand.
CGGATCGGGCGGCGCGAAAGCGGCGAAGCCTCCCGCCGAAGCTCCCGCGCTTCCGCCCTCTCAAGATTTGGGCGCGGGCGGTTTGGACGGCGAGATCGCGCCAGCGGCGGACGACGAGTATCTAAAGACGCTTGGGATTAAGTGATGAGCGGAATTATTATTACCGCCGACGTTGGAAAAGCGATCGGAACGGAAGCGGAGCAAGAGAGCGACAAGAAAGATCGCGATCGTTTTGAAGCCGAAAACTTACGCTGGGAAACCGAATCGGACGCGAAAACGTTGCTCGCCGCCGCCGCGATCTACAAAGACAAGGAACGCCTCGAAAGAGCGCTTAAAGTCGTCGACGCTCAAAAAGAGCTTGTCGACGCCGTCGCCGAAAACGACGAGTACCTTAAAAAAATCGGCGTGAAATAGCGCCTAAACCAAAAAAGGAGTTAGTAAATGGCTATAGAACTTAGCCCGCAGGAAAAAACAAATTGGGGTCGGGCGATTACCGCCGACTCTATGAGTCAGAGCTTTTTTCGCTCTTTTATCGCCAACAACGATAACGCGATCATCAAAACGAAGCTGGAAACGCAAGCGCCCTCCGATAAGGGCATTTACAGCGTCGTCCCGCTTGTTTTGCCGCTGAACGGATCGGGCGTTGAAGGCAATACCGACTTCGCCGCGAATCAAGACGAGTTGCAAAAGCTAACGCAAGCCGTCCGCTTTCGCTTATTCGGCAATTCGCTAACGAGCGAGGTGCGACAGCTTGAAGATCGCGCTATCGTCTCGTGGCGCTCGGAAGCAAAACCCGCGCTCACCACTTGGGCGATTAACGCGCTTGATCGGCGCATTATCACGGAACTTAGCAACGGTTGCACCAATATCGCGGCGGCGGACGCAAGCAACGGCGTTAAGCCCGCGAACTCGACGGCTACAATCGCGGCGGGCGACGTGTTAAGCACTAAAACAATCGACGAGCTTGTCAAACGCGCCCGCAACGGATTCGACGGCGCGGGCAATCCGCATCCTAAAGTTAAGCCCGTAATGGTTAAACAAGGCAAAAACGCCGCTGGAATCGACGTTTACGAACGGCTCTGGGTTTTGCTGATTGGCGGTTACCAATCGGCGCAACTGAAATCCGATCCCGTTTGGATTGCGACGCAACAAGAGGCGAACGATCGCGGCGAGCGAAACCCGCTCTTTACGGGGATAATCGGCAAATATAACGGCGTGGCTGTTGTGGATTGGGACACTTGGAGCGCGGACACGGTCGGCGTGGTTACGAGCGCGACTACCTATAACACGGAAGCGGGCGCGTTGTCGTTTGCGAATTACGCGGGCGCGGGCGGTCTTGAAACCGAAGTGGGCTTATTCTTGGGCGCGAAAGCTGGGCTTCTGCCGCAAGATGAAGGCTTCCGCTATTACGAGGATCACACGATCGACGCGGGACGCAAAACCCTGATCGGCATCGATAGAGGTTTGGGATTTGCAAAGGCGCATTGGATCGGCGAAAAGGCGATTGAAAAATCGAGCGTGTATCACGATAAAGACTTCGGCGTGATCGCCGTCGTCGCAAGCAAGGAGTAACAATGAGAATCGAAGAGCATGAAATTCGTTTAGGGTTTGCCGAGCCGCTTACGTTTGCGGACGCGGGAACGGCAAAGAAAGTTTTCGCCCTGCCCGAAGCCGCGACGCTTTTGGGTATTTCGCGCAACGTTAAAACCGCGTTTAGCGCGGGCGGAACGTTGTCGATCGGCGCGAGCGCGAGCGGGACCGAATACCTAAACGCCGCGGCGGTAACGAGCGCGGGCGTAACCCATTCCGATCTGCAAATCACAATCGGCGCGAGCAATGAGATTTGGGCAAATATCGGCGGAGCGGTTACGGCGGGCGAGGTAACGCTTGCCTTCCAATACGCCCTGCCGACGAAACGCCCGCAGGATTACTAACATGGCGATCTATACGCCTGATCTTGTCGCGCTTCGCTATCTCGGCGAGTCGCCGTATAAGCTCCGCGTATTGCGCTCGCAAGTAACGCTTGAAAAAGGCGACATTGCGCTGGTGAGCGAAGTGGCGGCGACGATGCTGTTGCGCTCTCGCAATAGTTTCGTTAAAGCGGACGGAGCGGTTACGTTCCTATCCGCCGACGCGCCGAAAAAGCCGAAGGCGAAAAAAGGCAAAAGCGGCTTGATTGACGGCGACGAGCTTGCGCCTCCGATTGACGAAACGCCGATCGGCTACGCGCCCGCGCCGCTAACGCCGATCGACGACGAGGGCGCGGCGCTAACGCCGATCGACGAAGCTGGCGATAGCGGCGCGTTGAGCGTTTAGCGCTTTGGGCAAACTATGACGGGACTAGATTTTGCGAGCCTCTTGCGGCGACAGTTAAACGATACCGATAAATCGTTTAGCGACGGCGATATATTGGACTTGCTAAATCTTGGGTTATTGGAGCTTGGCAGGGAGCTTTTGCTTTGGAGCGAACGCTGGGAGTTTGAGGCAAACTATGAAGGCGTAATCGCCCTGCCCGATCGCTTCTTGCTTCCCGTTTGGGTGAAGCTAAACGGCGAGCGCGTCGCAATCAAACCCGACGACGAAAAAGCCGACGAATTCGGCGTAACGTTTGAAGGGTTTGAAATGCGAACGGCAAAAAGCGATCCGCTTCTGCCTCCGCTGAAATACGAGGTCTTTTACAGAACGTATCCGCAATTAGGCGATCTAAGCGAAACGTTGCCGATCGCAACGCAAGCGTTAGATTTGTTGATTGCCTTTTGCGCGCTTAGGGCAAAGGAGCGCAACCAAACGTCAAAAACGCCGCAAGAGTTACAACTGCGAGAGTTGCAATATCTGCGACAACTTGAGCGAATCCGCCCGAAGTTGCGCTTGCTAAACGCGGGTAAAAACCTGCGATCTAAGTTAATAGTATGCTAAGGAGTTTATTATGCCGATACCGATGACCGCCGCAAACGTGATGGACGACGTGGAAGTAATCACGCAAAGAGCAAATCAACTCCCTATTATACAAACCGCGAGAAGAGCCTTTTTGGAAGGATTAAAAACCTTCGCGCTTTCGCCCGCCGAAAAGATGACGGCGATTGCTACTTGGGAGGAAAAATTCGCGCTTGATATATTGGGCAAAGCGTTGCAAGCGGCGTTAGATATACCCGTGCGAAACGCGCAAGCAAACGCATCGCAAGCGCAAGCGCAAGGATTCGTAGATAACCTAAAAGTTCAGCAGGCGCTAATTTTCGCGCAATACGCGGGAATGGCGGCAAACAATAACATTATGACGGAAAAAATAAGCAAAAATATGGCTAGGGTTATTAACGCAATTTTAAATAATGCCATAATTCTGGATAATCCATAATGTTGCCTAGAAACTTAATCGTGTCTAATAACGGCAGTCTTTACGACGGAGTCGTTAATGGACAATACGCCGAAAACGTTTCAAGCGGATTTATGTTTTTCGATATTTGTTTTGGGCAGTGGGCGCGAAAAGGTAGATTGGTTAACGGGCAAACGGTATCTTTGGCGAATAATTTCGTCCGCGTGCCTGAAAGCAAACGCGAGTATTTTTGCGGCGGGATTGCTAGAAAAAGCGTTACGCTATACGACAATACCGCAAACGCAAGCCCTAACGCAAGCGGATCGTATCGCTATTTTTTCGTCGATGAAAACAACCAAGCCGTCGCGGATGCTTCGCCGCTGGAAAAAGAAAGCGGCATACTCGCGCTCGAAAACGGCGAAATGACGAATAACTTAATATACGCGACAAGAATAAATTGGAGAGCGAAGGCGAGCGATAAGGTTATAACGATAGCGGACAGCGGCGGAGGGAATTGGGTATATTTTAATTCGCTTAGCGGCAATGTGCCTTTAACCGTTATTTCGGGCAGTTTGACCGACGCGCCGTTTATGTTGCAAAACGCCGACGGAACGCTAAGAATAAGCATTTACGGGGCGCGAGAGATCGACGAAAAAACCGTGTATCCGTGCTATGAGGACAGCGATAAACACTACGAATATAATCTTACGGAAAACGCTAACGTCTATCGTTGCGATTACTTTAATCTCTATCGAATTGGCGGGAATTATAGAGACGACGATTCTACGCTGTGGAAACATAGCTCGTATTTGATGAAACACCCTTCGTTTGATGATTTTCTCGATAAATATAGCGAGGTTGTTTCGCGGCATGATAGTTTCGCCGATGATTACTGCTACGGCATACGCGACGGATATATTGATAAAATAAATTTTGGCAATACGACGCAGTTCTATATCGAAGTAGTCGAAACAAAACCGCTAACGACGGGCGTAAGTTATAGCGGCGTAATCGACGATAGCGTTTTCAAGCCTTATCAATACGATGGAAACAACAATCTCGGAATTGAAACGTTGATCGGAATGGACGATCTGGACGCGGATAGTTACGATAATAATTGGCTGGATAGTAAAAAAATACCGAGCGATTACAATCTTAACGTTACATACGAGCCGAGCGGATATATAAAAGAGGAAACGACCGTCGCCAAACCGCAAGAGCGCAAGGTTACGATAACGCTGGAAAAGGGCGAATATCTTTTAGGCGCGTTTAGTTTCGCGGGCGCGGAAACGGGGAGCGGATTGTGGGCGAGCGGCGGGATAAACTTAGATAAAACGCCCGCTCTCGATCCAGAAAGTTCGCCGCCAGAGGACAACTCCAATATAAACGCCGAAGCCGCGACGATCGGATACGTTACAAACTACCGCGTGGTTATGCTAACGCAAGTCTCAAGTTGGACGTATCACGCCGCCGTTTCGGACGCTAACGATTATTATCACCCTGCGTATTGGACGTTTAACTCGATCAGCTCAAGAGAGAATCAAACGCTATTCGCTTACAGAGACGATCTTACGGGCGCGGCGCAAAAGACGTTTATGTGCCGCTATATGTTTCAATTATTTGAAATAAGGATACAGGACAATCCTAAAAAGCGATCGTGGTGGCAGAGCTTCTTGTCGTTTGTGCTTATCGTGATCGCGTTTGTGGCGATAGCTTACGGCGCGTATCAGATAGCCATGTATATACAACAGGCGGCTGTCGCGGCGGCGGCGGCTACTGCGGCGAGCGCGGCAAGCGCGGCGACTGCGGCGGCTTCCGTTTCTACGTTTGATTTGATTATGGCGGTTTTTGCCGTAGCCTCGCCCGCGCTCACGGGCTTTGGCGGAAGCGGAGGGTTGTTAACGCCGCAAGCTCCGCCCGATACAAAGGCGGATATAACGGCGTTGGTTGATAAAACCCGAATTATTTACGATTATCAAGCGATATTGAACCCATACGATAGGCTATTGGACGTTCAACGTTTGGTGTCGTTTAATTAAACAATGAAAGGAGCGGGACAATGTGGGAAGCGTTAGGGAGCGTGTTGCAAGGCATTGGCGCGGTTGGCGGAGCATGGGCGGCTTACGACAACGCGCAAAACCAAAATCGCCTTAATAAAAAGCTATTGAAGCAAGAGGAGCAAAGAATGAACCGCGATCAGGCGGCGCAAAGAAGCATGGCGGCGGCGTTTGGAGCGAACGAGGATGAGCAGAAAGTTTACGAACAACGCTTTGATTTTTCGTAAGAAGGGCGCAAAATGGATATGAGGAAAGCCTTCGAGGGATTCGATTTTGATAGCGCGAGCGAGGAGGATATACTTAATCGCACGGCGGCGCTTTACAAACGAGAAAACCCTAACGCGACGGATGCGGAATTAAAAGAGTTTGCGCTTAGATACGCGCCGCGCAAAACCGCCGCGCCTACCGCGCCCGCGCCGCAAGAGGCAAGTTTGACGGGCGAAGGCGGACAAGGAATAGATTCCGCGCCGATAGCGCAAGACGAACAAAGCGAAAGCGCGACTCCCGACGCGCCCGCCGCGCCGCAAAATCCAATCGCGCCGACAATCGCGCCCGACGCGCCCGCCGACGATAGATCGGCGTTTGATACGATTGTCGCCGATGTGAAAAAAACGGCGAGCGAATTGGAAGCGGCGCAAACGCCGCAAAGCCCGCCAACGCAAACGACAATCGCGCAAACGCCGCAAAGCCCGCAAGCGCAAACGACGGTTCCAGACTGGCCGCAAGAAAACGGCGCGAACGTAGGGCTTGACGGCAGACCAATTCCAGAACCGCCCGAATGGAGTGAGCCTACCGAAATGTCGTGGGGCGAGGCGATCGGCGAAGGCGTACTAAGAGCATTTAAAGACCCGACTAATCCGATCGGATACGCCTATCAAGCGTCTAGACTCGCGGGAAAAGCGGTCGAGGGCGTAGGCGAGTTTGCGGATAGCATTAACGCGCAAGCCGAACAGATTCGCCAACAAATACACAGTCCTGCCGAAATAGAGGCGCAGAACGAAAACGCCGCGATTTACAGCGATCCAAACCAGCCGCTTGGCGCTCGCGCCCGCGCTTACGGCAAAAACGCGCTAAGTTTTATATCCGCGCCGTTTGTGGAAGTTCCGCTAGACGCGGCAGGCAATATCATCAATAAGTTGCGCGGCGAAAAAACGTCGTTTGAAAAAACGTGGGAAGAAAAACAAGAGGAGCGTAGCACTTGGTTTAACGATAACGATCAAGTCGTGTTATACGCGCTAATGCGCCCTGCGGGTGGATATGATGGCGTATTCGCACATTTTACGGGCGGCAAACCCGATCCTGAAGCCGTAAAAAAATATAACGAGCAGGTATTTGAACGCTTTCATCATAAATTTGATTTTAAGATTATGCAGTCAACGGGCGAATTATTGGCGAGACCAAAAGGAAGCGATCTGCCGTTCAAGAGTATTCACGGCGATTTATTCGACGGCAACGCTTTTACTAACGGCATGGCGGCGTTCTTTCCTGAACTCAGCGCTACGGTAACGGGCGATATTCTCACTTATTGGGCTTTGAAAAAAGCGGGCGCGATTGGCAAATTCGGGCAAAAAATCGCGGGAAGCAAAAAGGCGCAAGAAGCCGTCGCTATTTTAGGCGCGATCGGCGCGGCTCCCGTTTATGGCGCGGGCGGGCGGGCTTTGCAGATCGCTTCAACGGGGCAGGAAATGTCCGACGAGGAGTATTGGAAGCAGATCACGGGCGGCTCTGTGGATAACGTAATAGCGACGATGATCGGTTACGGAGCGCCTTCGCTCTTTCGCGGAGCGTGGCAGGGCGCGAAAAACGTCGGCGGTAAAATCGCGTATTACATGCCGCAATCTATAGAGTCTGGAGCGACAAAGTTTGCGAATAGATATATTTATAAGACTGCGGACAAAATCGCGCTGGCAAATCAAGAACGCGCCGAAATAGAGGCTTTAGCCAAAGACTTTGGCGCGACGGATAACAGATTAGGGCATTTTGCCAACACGGAGGAAGGTCGGCGAACGCTCGCCTTCTTTCCAACAAACGCGACCGCCCTGCGCCAAACCGCAATCGACGACGCGGATGCGCTGATGAAAACTCTACTTGCTAAATTAAATATATCGCCCGAACAATCCCGCGATGCGTTTAAGTTTATCATCGGCGGAATGCGCCGCGTAAAACGATATTACGAGGCTCTTTACGACGGCGCTAGCAGTCTGCTTATCAAAAAGGCGGGCGGGATTACCGTGAAAGGCTCAAGCGAAACGCTAGAGGCTATCGCAAAAGCGACGCGAGAAATAGAATACCCCGCGAATATGGTCGGCGTTAGATCGGAAGCAATCAATACGGAGTTCAATAGAGACGCTTCAAGCGCGTTATCAACGCTCGCCGCGTTTTTTAGGCAGGACGGAAAGATAAAAAACGAATTCACGCTTGAAGGATTATTTAGGCTTCAAAGAACGCTGAACGATCTTTACGGCAAACACGCCGACAAGTTCAGTTTTTCGCAAAAAGAGCATATCAACACGATACGCAAGGCGATTTACAAAGACATAGAAACCGCGTTAAAAGCGTCGCGTTTGCCCAACGAGGTTAAAACGGAAGCGATTGATTTATGGCGCGGCGTAAATAAAGAATACTCGCAATATAAACGCATAACGCAAGACACGCGGATCATTAAAGAGTTGCTACAAAATAAAGAGTTTGACGCGGGCAGATGGGTTGAGGATATGCTTTCATTCGGCGGCGCAATCGACAAAGACAACATCGCCGCTTTAGCAAAAATGGCACAGCTAATAAGACAGAAGCGCCCGACGGAAATGAAGCGGTTCTACGACGCGATAGCAAACGGCATGATAAACGCCGCTAGAACGCCCGCGAACGAAGTCGCGCACGCGAAATTTTACACCGATTGGGAAACGTTTTTGAAGCTGTGGAAATCAATTGACGCGGGCGCGAAAAAGCAGATATTCGCCGATGATCTAGGCAAACACTATCTAAAAACGCTTAACTCTCTTGAAACTATCGCCGAAAGAGAAGCTCTGTTGCAAGGCGTTTTATTCAAAGGGACGTTAAGCGAAGCGGGTCGGCAACATTCGCTCGCGAGCCGCATTTGGCTGTTTAGCCGACGATACGCGCTCGGCGTTATATTTTTGGATCGTATCGCGCCTTATTGGATTAGATCGTTAGCTTTTACGCGCTATCTAAACTCGCTCGCGCAAAAAACGAGATTTGAGCCAATGGCAAACGACGGGCTAATTAACAAATTGGCTAACGACGCGGCGAAAAATCGCGGCGACGGCATAACCTTTGCCGACGTGAAGGCGCTCAAAGCGGCGATCGCGCAACTTGAAAAGATAGGGCAAAACCAACCGCCGAACCCGACGAGGCAAGAGGTAATCGACGCGATCGACGAAAACCTTATCGAAGCGCAAAGACTGCTGGGATTTGAACCGCGCCCGCTGATTGAATACCGCCCTAACTTCATACTAGTCGACGACGCGCTTCCGCCGAATGCGCCGCGCAATTCGCCCGACGCGCCAAACGGAAACGGCGGAGGCGGGAACGGAAACGGCGGAGGCAACGGCGGAGGCGGCGGAGGCGGGAACGGAAGCGGAGGCGGTGGCGGGAACGGAAGCGGAGGCGGCGGCAAACCAAATAATCCAAACAATCCGACCGACGACGGCTGGGATTTACCGCCCTTTGATCCAAACCTTCCTGCGAATATAATCGACGATACGGCAAACGTAGCGGCGCGACAAACGGGCGAACGGGGAAGCGGCGGCGGAAGCTGGGACGATTTACCGCCCGCTCCCGAATTCGATCCGAACGTTAACCTTGTCCGCGATAGCGCGGCGCAAGCGGCGACGACGAAGCCATCGACGATTAGAGCGGGAGGGACGGATACTTCGCGATCGGCGACGGCGGGCGAACCAATGACGGAAATGCAAAGGCGCGAAGCAAACGAAGCGGCGAAACAAGCGGAGGAAAAGGCGCAAAGAGCGATCGCGCTTGAAACCAATACCGCGCCGCTTGATTCAACGCCCGCGATTAAAACGGGCGAACTTGTGGATTATGACAACGGAATAAACGCGGTCGTGGAATATAAACTCGTACCCACAAGATTGATTAACACCGTGCTTAAACTAGACGGCAAAGTGCAATTTCGCACGAAAAAAAATGACGACGTAATAAATGCCATTCATAAAAATTTCAACGCCGCCGCGCACTTTGCCCCGCAAGGATCATACGCGGGAACGCCCATCGTTAATCGCTTTGGCGAACCGTTAGCGGGCAATCATCGCGCCGAAGCTATCAAGCGAATGAGAGGCGAGCAATACGAGCGTTATCTTGAAGGCTTAAAAAAATACTATCCCGAAGCCGCGCAATCTATCAAAGACGGCGAAACGTTTATGCTGGTTAGAGTGATAAACGAGGCGGACGAGGAGACGGCGGCGCGATTAGCGAAACTTAGCAATAAGGGCGCGGTTAAAGGCGAGGCGGAAAAGATAACGGTTGACGAGGCGACATTCAAAGACAAGCTCGACAAACTGTTTGAAAAACCGCAAAAGATCGAAAGTCAAACGGCGTTAAAAAATCTGCTAGACGCTAAGAACGAGCTTGATAGCAACAGGGCGATGATCGGCAGGCTAAACGAGGAACTACCGAATGCGATCGACGAATACATAAATATATTCAAAGACGATACGTCGTTTAAGGATATGATTTACAATAACGCATACGGGCTGTTCAATTTGCGACAAGCCGCGATAAACGCGCCGAAAGCGGCGGCGGTCGATTTAACGCCGATCTTGCCAATGGCAGTGCGGCGAATGGCGTTAAGCGGGCGCAACAATAAACAAAACGCAAACGATCTCGCGGCGGATTACATAGATCGCTTAAAGAATTACGGCGGGCGCGACGTTGAAGGCAACTTGATAACGCCCGACGATTTAGCCGCAGATATTGTAGGATTGGCGCTTAGGCGGTTTAGGGGATTATCAAGCGAGGGATCGGGCGACTTCAGAAAAAAGATCGAAGCGTTAGAGGCTTTGGCGCAAGCAACGAAACAGGGAAATCTGCTGGGCGAAGCCGCGCATCCAGACAGACTCGACGCGGCGCTTGTGTTGTTTGGCGAAAACAATCATGAGATAAATAATGCGGTGGCATTGATGCGCGAGCGCCAAGCGCGAACGACTCCGCCAACGCGCCCTTTAGATAACGGAGCGCCGACTCCTAAAACCGAAGCGGCAAAAACGCAAGAGCAAGCGGCAAAAACGGCTGATCGAAAGTCCGACTTTATAAATAGCCAAAAAACCGAACCAACGCCGACGGCGACTGAAACGCCCGAACCGAAAAACTACATTCAAGAGGCAATGGCGGCGGATCGAAAGAAAAGGGAGCAAGACAGAGCCAACGCGACGGCGGCGTATTGGGAAAAGCGAAAATCGCAAACGCCGACAGACGCGGCGCAAGAGCAAGCGAAGGCGCAAAAGGAAGCGGCGCTTAAACAAGAGGAGCATGCGCTTAAATCTATCTTTGGCTATTACAATAAAATCCGCTCAAACAAAGTTTTCGTAGGCGACTTCCGCGCTAATAGTTTATTGGAAGAATTAAGAGCGGCGGCGTATGCTAGAGATATAGGCAGATTGGAAACGTTTGTTAAAAAACGTTTACAGCATAACGACCCAGAGGACTTCCGCGATCTTGCTCAATCTATGATCGACGCGATAAACGCGACGGAAAAAGTAAAGACGCGAATGCCCGCGCTTCCAGAAGCCTATAGACAAGAGGTGGAAGCCGCGATAAGCCAACTCGACCAC
>JAISMA010000010.1 GCA_031276985.1 Helicobacteraceae bacterium
TCAGATCGAGAGCCTTTCAAATGAAGCTCTTCGGCGAAAGTTTCGCCGTCGCTTGATGCGTATCCGATAAACGTCGTCCCGACGGGTTTTTTCGCGTCGCCTCCGCCCGGTCCCGCCACGCCGCTAATCGATAGCGCGTGATTCGCGCCGCTTTTACGCAACGCGCCCAAAGCCATTTGAGCGACGCATTCCGCGCTTACCGCGCCAAAATCTCGAAGCGTCTCCCGATCGACGCCAAGCCAATCGGTTTTCAGGCGGTTTGAATAGGTTACGAGCGATCCGCCAAAAACTTCCGACGCGCCCGCATGCGCGGTGAAATACGCCGCGAGTAGCCCGCCCGTGCAACTTTCGGCGAACGAGATCATCTCTTTGCGCCTTTTGAGCGCTTCAAGCGCGAACGCGAACGGATCGCCCGCAAACGCCTTTGGCGCGAACAAAACGCATATTTCCTTTGCAAACGCCAAAGCCTCGTTACTCTCGCGGCATTCCAGAACGCTCCAGCCGCCGATATGCTCTCGCGCCTCTACGCGCAAACCAAGCCGATCGGCGCAAGGTTTTGTCAAAATAACGGCGGAGGCGGGATCAAATCCAAGCAGATTCACGCAAACTAAGCGGTTTTGCTCTAACATATTGCTTAACCAAATCCTGAAGGTCTATCATGCCCCAAAGTTATAAAACCGCCGCCGACGCAACCAGCTTGGACTCTGCGGGACTAAGCAAAAAGGGCAAACTTAAACCCGATTATTACCAAGAGCGCCTAAGAGAGCTGCAAATCGAGCTTGTGAAGCTGCAAAGATGGATATTTGAAAGCAAAAACAGCCTGATCGCGATATTTGAAGGCGGCGAATTAACGGGTAAAAGCGGCGTAATAAAGGCGCTGACGGAACGACTGGACGCCTCCATTGTTCGCGTGGCGCGCCAAAAAGCCGCGTCAAGCTCCAAATGGTATTTTGCGCGTTTCGTTTCGCTACTGCCAAGAAAGGGCGAGATCGCCGCGTTTGATCGCGGGTGGTATCGCAAAGCCACGCTGGAAAAGGCGATCGGGCGCTGCGACGACGAGGCGTACGAAAAGCATATTCATCAGATCGCGTCGTTTGAGCAGACGTTAGCCGAAGAGGGTTTTTTGATCTATAAATATATGCTTACAATCTCCAAAGAGGAGTTGAACGCGAGGCTGGAAAAGCAAAAAAACGATCCGCTTGGCAGACTTAGACTAACCGAAATAGAGCTAAAATCGGCGAAGCTATACGACGAGTACGCAAAGGCGGAAGCCGAAGCGCTTTCAAGAACCCACGCGCCGCGCGCGCCGTGGTTCGAGGTGAAATGCGACGATAAGCGTTTGGCTAGACTCGGCGTTTTAGCGCATCTTTTAGGCGAAATTGACTATAAAGGCAAAGATCGCAAGGCGCTTGGCGAGCTTGAAAGCAAAGTCGTAAGAGATTACGCTCCTATGGTGAGGTACTAAAATGAGAATTTTAATTGCGGGCGGAAGCGGATACGTCGGGCGAGGCATTATCGAGCGTTACTGCCTGACGAACGATTTCATCAACATATCGCTCTCTCGCCACGCGGATTTGGCGGTGAATAACGCGCTTGTCGATCTGTCGCTACCGATTAGTTTTTTGAGCTTCGATCAGCCGATCGATATGATCATCAACTGCGTGGAATGCCGCGCTACGGACAATTCAAACGGCGATAATAAACGCGCGTATTTAGCCGCCGTGCGTCATCTGGTGGAATACGCGCAAGATCGCGATATAAAGAAATTTATCCATTTTTCCGTCAATCACCTTAACACGGTCGAGAACGACTATCAGCAGGCGAGATTCGTCGCCGAAGGGCTGGTCAAAAGCGGCGGATTTGACTATATCGTTTTCAAGCCGACGGTGATTTTCGGCGAAAACAGCCCGCTTGAATATCTGATGAACTCTTTGCTTTCAAGATCGATCTTGCTGAAATTTTGGAAAGAGGACGCGCGGATCGCGCCCGTTCATCTGCTTGACGTGATAGCTAACGTCGGTTACGCGATCGAGCATAACGACTGCTGGAACGAAACCTACGCGCTGTGCGGACCGGAAACGATGAGCTTCGAGGAGATGCTCTTTCGCCGAAGAATGATCAAAAGACCAAAGCTACTAAGCGCGCCGTCGGGACTGGCTATGCGATCGGCGCTTAAAAATATGCCCGTTCCGTCCAACTATCTGCGGCTTTTACTCGATTGGGTAAACGCCGACGATCGCCGCGTTTACGCGCGATCGCTGGTTGAGCCGCGATTTTCATACAAACCTTAAAGGCGACATGTTTATGGAATACAAAGACACTCTCTTTTTGCCGCAAACGCGATTTTCAATGCGCGCGGATTTGACGCAAAACGAGCCGAAGCGCTACAAAAAATGGCGCGATCAAAACATCTACGAAAAGATGAAGGCAAACCGCAAAGGCGCGCCGCTCTGGACATTTCACGACGGACCGCCGTACGCCAACGGCGCGATTCATATCGGACACGCGCTCAACAAGATATTAAAAGACGTCGTCGTCAAGTTTCACTATTTTCAAGGCTACGACACGCGCTTTACGCCGGGCTGGGACTGCCACGGATTGCCGATCGAGCAGCAGGTGGAAACGGCGCTGGGCAAAGCCAAAGCGCAAACGAGCAAAGCCGAAATCCGCCGTCTTTGCAGGGAACACGCCGCGAAATACATCCAAATCCAAAAAGATGGCTTCATCTCGCTGGGCGCGATCGCCGATTGGGACAAGCCGTATATCACAATGGATTACAAATTCGAGGCGGAAATCTACAAAGAGCTTGTCCGCGTCGCCAAAGCGGGACTGCTAATCGAGCGCCGAAAACCCGTGTATTGGTCGTGGGCGGCGCAATCGGCGCTTGCCGAAGCGGAGGTCGAGTATCAGGACAAGCAAAGCGATTCGATCTTTGTCGCCTTCGAGCTAACCGAAGAAAGCCGCGCCAAACTCGGCGTCAAAAGCGCCAAAGCGGTTATCTGGACGACAACGCCGTGGACGCTGCCCGCAAACGTGGCGATCGCGCTAAAAGGCGACGCGGTTTACGCGCTTACCGAAGACGGATTTATCGCGGCGAAAGATCGCCTTGAAGCGTTGCAAGCGCAAGGCGTGATCAAAGGCGCGATCGCAAAAGAGTTCGAGGGCAAAGTTTTTGAGCGTCTGGAGGCGATAAATCCGCTAAACAGTCGCAAAAGCCTGTTGATTTTGGGCGATCACGTCAGCATGGAAGACGGAACGGGGCTTGTGCATACCGCGCCCGGACACGGCGAGGACGACTATCGCGTCGGACTAAAATACAATCTTGACGTAATTATGCCCGTCGACGAGCGCGGCTGTTTCGACGAAAACGTCGTCGATCAAAAGCTCCTGCCAAACCCGCAAAGTTTCGTCGGAACGCACGTATTCAAGGCAAACGAAACGATTGCGACGCTATTAGGCGCGGCGCTGTTAAAACGCGAAACGATCACGCATAGCTACCCGCACTGCTGGCGCACGCGCAAGCCCGTCATCTACCGCGCCACCAAGCAGTGGTTCATCGCGATGGACGAGCCGTATCTAAACGGCAAAACCCTGCGCGAAACGGCGCTCGCGGCAATCGAGAGCGTTAAATTTTATCCGCAAAGCGGACGCAATCGTTTGCGGTCGATGATAGAAACGCGCCCCGATTGGTGCATTTCGCGTCAGCGCGACTGGGGCGTGCCGATCGCGTTTTTGCGGCGGCGCGACGGGCAGATTCTGCTTGACGATCGCGTTCTTGACAAAACCGCCGCGATCTTTGAAAAAGAGGGTTGCGACGCGTGGGTAACGCGCCCGATCGCCGATTTTTTGACCGACGATTACGATAGCGCCGAATACGAAAAGGTTACGGACATTCTCGACGTGTGGTTCGATAGCGGCTCTACGCAATCGGCGACGTTGCGAAGCGGCGATTACGACGCGGGAAGCGCGCCCGCCGATATGTATTTGGAAGGCAGCGATCAACATCGCGGCTGGTTTCAAAGCTCCCTGCTGGTCTCTTGCGCCGCGCGCGCCCAGGCGCCGTATAAAACGATCTTGACGCACGGATTTACTATCGACGAAAAGGGCGACAAGATGAGCAAATCCAAAGGCAACGGCGTCGATCCAAACGACGTCGTAGGCAAAATGGGCAGCGAAATTTTGCGGCTGTGGGCGGTGATGAGCGATTATCGCGCCGAAGTCAAAATCAGCCAAAACATCTTGAATCAAGCCGCCGATCAATACAAAAAACTACGCAACACGTTGCGATTTATGCTCGCCAATATCGAAGATCTGCAAACGCCGATCGCATCGCGCGATCTGTCGGCGGTCGATCGCTGGATACTCTCCGTCGCCAAAAAGGTAAGCGACGAGGCGTTAAGCGCGTTCAAAGAGTACGATTTTTCCAAAGCGTTGCACCTAATTCACAGCTTCGCGGTCGTAGAGCTTAGCGGCGTTTATCTCGATATGATTAAAGACAGAATCTACTGCGATCCGCTAAATTCGCCGCGTCGCCGATCGGCGCAAAGCGCGATTTATCGCATAGTCCGAAATCTATTGACGCTAATCGCGCCCGCGCTTACCTACACCGCCGACGAAGCCGTCGAATTCGCGCCGCAAATCATCAAAGACGAGGGCGAAACGATCTTCGATCTGGCGCATAAGCCAATCGAGGCGATCGGCGCGGCTGAAGGCGAAGGCGCGAACGCGAGCGCGGTCGATTTAACGGCGCTTTTGGAGCTTAGAGAGCGGTTTTTCGCGCAGATCGACGCGCTGAAAAAAAGCGGCGCGATTAAAAACACGCTGGAGCTTGGAATTATCGTCGATCCCGCGCTGAAACTCGATCTGCCGCTTGAGGATTTAGCCGATTGGCTGACGATCTCGTGGGCGAAAGCGGACGAAAGCGGCGCGAACGCGGAGCTGTTTTCGTTAGAGGGCGCAACCGTCGTTAAAAGCGATCTGCATAAATGCCCGCGCTGTTGGAAATACGTAAGCGTCAAAGCGGACGAGCCGTGCGATCGTTGCGCGGCGGCGCTTGCGCGATTGGACGCGAAAGAATCGTCCGCGAAATCGCCTGAAAAGCCGCTTGAAAAGCCGTCCAATGTTTAGCCAAAACGTTCCGATATGGCTTAACGTCGTTACCACGATCGGAGTTTTGGCTATTTGGCTTGGCGCGTATTTGTGGATTAAATGGTTAAAAAAAGATCGCCCCTTGGCTTAACGCTTTGTCTTATTACAATATCCCGTAACGCATCGGAAACTGGTTCATAAAACAACCCATTACCGTTACGGGAAAAACGCAGTCTGGAAAAACATAAAATATATACGTCGGTTTTTTGAAAACGGCTATAAATATATCGCAAATAAACAAGATAATCATAGCTGGAGTAATAAAAATCGTCATTACCCACAAACAAAACCAATATATTCCAAACCACGCCGAATCCGTTTTGATTATAAAATCATGAATAATGAAAAACAAAGCTATGCTCCAGCAGTAAGCATAAATCGTCCAGCGCATACTATTCATTTTGAATTTTCGGAGCTTTTAAGAGGGAAGGCGTAACGGTTTAGCTTTGCTTCTGTTGGAACTTGGCTATGATCGGCAAGTATGCCTTCGCACTCTTTGGCGATGATGTCTTGATAATTGCGGATAACGTAGCTAACCTCTTTGTTATCTAATCTTGAAGTCATATTCTGCTCTAGCGTTTCAAAGTTTGAGTAATTATAGAAGTTTCTAGCGTTGAACTT
>JAISMA010000018.1 GCA_031276985.1 Helicobacteraceae bacterium
CGCAAAGTCCAACGATGAAACCTACAACGCGCTTATCAAAACGCTACGCGAAAGATTGGCGGTTTTAACGGCGAAAATACAGCCCAAAGTATACGAATACGGCTTTTTGAAAAATTAGCATATATTAAAGCGCGAAAAAAGGCTGGTTGGGAAGGTTTAATACAGATACCCGCTCGCATCGATATAAAGATACATAACGCTTTCTTTGCGATCGCTTAACGTAACCTTTATTTCTAGCGTATCGCTTGTCGAGATCGGGGTAAGATATGTCCAATCCCATTCGCCCGCCAAAGCTCCTCGCAAAACGCCCGAATATTTCTCATACCACGTCCAGCCGCAAATTATATTCGCGGAACTCCCGCCCGTCAAAGTAACGTCGCAAACCAAATGCTTTTTAGCGTAGTTTACCTGCTCGTTAGTTAAAAACTCGGTCTTAAAGAGCTTCTTTCCGCCGATCGAAGCGTCGACGTATCCGTATGGATTAAAACCAACCCAAACCAGCGCCCTTGTTCGCGCCGCGCCGCCAACTTCGGCTTTATCGATAATCCGCGCGGAGGTTCCTGTTAGCGGGTTTTCTGTCCTGTTGCCGTCCTCTTCGCAACCGCTAAATAAAAACATAGCCGTAAGGCAAAGTATTAGTTTTTTCATAGCGAAGATCATATCGCTTTTGACGAGAAAATCAATGTCGATCTTGTCTTGATCCGCGCCTTATCGCGTTCTTTGTCATTTTTTGGCGCTTTTGATTTAAGCGTTGCGGTTTGTTTATCGCATTGGAGTTTTGCAGGTTGGAACGACGAGAGAAAACGCATTTTCCGCTTTCGCAAGTCGTCGCGCCAACCTTAAAATCAAACGATAAAATGAACTTCAACGTTGCGTCGGCGGTCGTTTTGCGCCGCATTAACGCCGCTGTGATAAGATCGCCCTTATGAATGTCGTTCAAAAACTTCGCGCTTTTGGCGAGCTTGTGGTGTTTCAACATACGCTCTTTGCCCTTCCGTTTGTGTTTATCGCCATGATCGTCGCCGCGCGCGGCTGGTTTGGCTGGGCGCTACTGGGGCTTGGGCTGGGCGCCGCCGTGTGCGCGAGAAACTTTGCTATGGGTTTTAACCGCCTCGTCGATCGCCGCTACGACGCTTTGAACCCGCGCACCGCCAATCGTCCTAGCATAGACGGCAGATTAAGCCTCAAAGCGATAATCGTTTTCGTCGCCGCAAACGCGATCTGCTTTGTGGCGATCTGCTACTTTATCAATCCGCTTGCCTTCGCGCTATCGACGCCATTTCTGATCATTTTGGGAAGCTATTCGTTTATCAAGCGCGTTAGTTGGGCGGCGCACCTCGTTTTGGGGCTTTCGCTGGGTTTAGCGCCAATCGCGGGGGCGGTTGCGGCGCTAGGCGAGATTCCGATCTGGTCGCTACCGCTTGCGGCGGGCGTTACGTTGTGGTCGGCGGGCTTCGATCTGCTCTATTCGCTTCAAGATCGCGAGTTTGATCAAAAAGCGGGGCTTTTTTCGATTCCCGCAAGGTTTGGCGCGGCAAATACGCTGATTATTTCAAGGGTTTTTCACGTTGCGGCGTTGCTGTTTTGGATATGTTTTTGCGTTTTGGCGCAACTTGGCGGCTTTGCGTGGATCGGCGTGTGCGTTAGCGGCGCAATGTTGATCGCCGAACACAGAATCGCCGCCGACGGAATGCAGCAAATCAACCGCGCTTTTTTTACGCTTAACGCATGGCTTAGCGTCGTATTTTTTGCGTTTATAACGTTGGATTTTATATGGGCGATTTAGAACAATTACATTGGGTTAGCGCGCCGCTTGTCGCGGAATTTTCCGCCGAAAGCGAAAATAGCGACGAGTTTAAACTGGAGTTTGACCGATTTGCCGAAAGCGACGACGATCCGCTTGGCGAGTGGCTTAAATTGGCGCGAGCGCGCGGCGAGACGAAGGAAAGCGATCCCGTTTTACTTGCTATGACGATCGATTTGCACCGCAAAATCGACGAGCTGACAAGATTTATCAAAGGCGAAGAAATACGGCGCGTTCAACTAACGCTTAAATCTCGCTTAGACGGGCTGAATTATACTCATTTTCGCGTTGAAACTCCCGCATTGAAAACGGGCGAGCGCTACTATGCGAGAATCGCCATGCCCGTATTTCCAATCCGCGAAATCGGTCTGTATTTTGTCGCAAAAAGCGAAAAGATCGCGGAACTTTCGTTGTTGCACGAGCGCGATCAAAAAGCGTGGGACAGCTACGTCGCTTCAAGAGAACGCGCTATGATTCGTCAAATGAAGGAGCGCCAATGAGCGAAGATACGCTAATCATCTACATACTGGCCGCTTGTTTGCTTTTAATGGCGGTTTTTTTAATAGTAAAAGAGTATAGCGCCGCAAAAGAAACAAAGAAAATTATATCAGCGCTACGCGCTACGCAAAAGGCAAAAAGCGCGATCGAACACGATCTTAAAATCGCGCAACAAAACGCGCTGGATCAGTTAAAAAATCAATCGGCGGCAATCTTAAGCGAGCATATACGCGCTATGCAAGACGAGCTTAGAGATATGCAGGTTGAAAATGACACGCGAGCGTTAAGAATCGAGCGACTTGAAGAGCGAATTAACGAGTTTGTAAGCGCGCCAAATCCCGCGGAAATAGACGCTTCAAGAGTGATAGCGCTATACAATTCGGGCTTTAGCTCAAACGAGATCGCAAGGCAGTTAAAAATAAATCAAAGCGAGGTCGTTTTGACGCTTAGGCTCAATAACCTAGAGCCGCGCTAAATCGCCCTTTTCAAAATAAATCCTAGCAAGTTCGCTTTATTGTTGGCTTCGTTGGGTTTGCAATCGTTGTCGGCGGTTTGCCGTTAGCAAATAAAAGTTATAATTTTATTTATCTTTGTTTTGCGCCGATTGCGTTGGCGCTAAAATTACGAAAGGCTTAACTAGTGAGATTGATAAAACGGCTAATACGACAAATAGTCGCCATCGCGTTTATACGCAAAGGCATAGAAAAACTTATGCTGGCGCTAGGTAGAGCGCTTGGTCCTGGCGATCAGCCGTTATCATTCGCTACCCCACCCCACCCCCCAACACCATACCGCAATATCTTGTCTCCGAATTTACCCTTGAAGACAAAATACCTGTAGCTTATTGCTATTACAATAACTCAATTGGCGATAACGCCATTCATAATACGCCCGAAACATATCAGAAAGTATTCAAGCAAATCGAAAAAAGAGCGTTTAGCTATTACGGAAATGAAGTCAAAGCCTTTTACGACGCTTTTGATAGATATACTTTTAGCGATAAAACTGTTCTTATCTGGGGTTTAGCGGGTTGCAACTGCGAAGCGCTGGCTATATATAACAAAGCATCCAAAGTTTACGTAGTCGATTACAACAAACCAATATGCGATCATTCGCAAATAGAGGTTTTAACGCACGCCGAGCTAAAAGAAACGGGGCTAAAAACGGATTTTGCGATCTCGTATTCTTCGTTTGAGCACGACGGATTAGGACGTTACGGCGATCCGATCGATCCGCAAGGCGATCTAAAAGCGATGAAAGTAGCGCATGAAACGTTAAAAGACGACGGCATTTTACTGCTGGGAGTTCCGCTGGGCAAAGACGCGCTTTGCTGGAACGCGCATAGAATTTACGGCAAAATCCGACTGCCTTTATTATTAAAAGGCTGGCGTTGCATAGAGGTATTTGACATATACGATAACTCGCCTTTTGACGAATCGATCAAATTGGGCGATCATAGACAATCGCTGATGATCCTACAAAAAATAAACGACGATTATCCAAGCGACGAAGCGTTAAATGAAACGATCAATCGCGTTTCAAGCGATCCAAAAGAAGCGCATAATAATCTAATTGCGGCGCAAATCAACCGCTTTATGTTGGATTATAAAAACTTTCAAGCCTCGAATAAATAACGATCGCGCAAAACCCCGATCAAGTTTAGATCGCGATTTGTCTGTAACGCAAAGGTTATTTGCGCTCTAAAATCGCGTTAATTTATGGCTTTAATTCTAATTCCAAAGCGCCCCAATCATTATAAAATCTATTATTAAAACAATCATAATTGTAAATTTTGCCTCTGTTTAGAACTGCGCCGTCATTTCTAATTGTTAAAGTTGTTTTCTGGTTATCGGTAATTTGATAAGTAGGTAATTTAATATTATCAAACCTTTCAACATCTTTTGTGTTTAGAATGTAAAAATGACAAGTTTTCTCTTTCTGGTTGTCAAATACGGCAATCCATACATAAAAAACTTCTTTGCCCATATCATAACGAATTTTGGGGTAAAAGCTGAACTTTCTTTGATCTGTTTTTCCCTCAATCTCAATACCTTCTGATGTTTTAACCAGCAAATATCTTAACGCAACCTCTAATTTTGTCTCACGACAGTGTTGGCAAAGATTAGTAATGCATTTTTGCATTTTTCCTTTGTAAGATTTATTTCTAATCCATTGATCGCTATATTTTTTGCATTTGGGACACCAATATTTTGTAATTATGAAATCAATGCCTTCGTCAATATATGCTCTATGAACCTGCCATCCTAATTCATGTAATTCCATAGAAAGTCGCATTTCGCCATAAAGACCGATTACAAGTTTCTTTTTATCTATCGAATCA
>JAISMA010000205.1 GCA_031276985.1 Helicobacteraceae bacterium
ACCTTTTTAAGTCTATAAAAGAGATCATTGTCGACTTTGAAACTATTGTTACCATTAGTTTTTGCGCGATCGCTTACGAAATTGGCTTGATTATTAACAGAATTGGCTCATTATTGGAGAGTATATTAAAGAAATTTCCTATCTTATTGCCCTTCGATGATGATTATGAAAAATATGTTGAAAAAGAAAAACAATTACCAAAACTATCTACATTATCAAGAGAATACGCCCTGTCAAGAACTTCTATGACCTTATTCTTAATAATGACTATAATCTCGTGCATTCAACGTCAATATATATTTTTATTTGTTATGGTTATTCTAACCATACTGTTTTATTTTTCAACGAGAAAGCATGCGAGTAAAATATTTAAGATAGTAAATTGCAAGTAACGGTTAGATATTTATGCGCGTAGCTAGCCCTGCCAATCTTTGTAAGCGCCACTTACGGAAACGCAGAGCCACCTGCTTGGTTTTTTTGAATTGCCGCAATTTGGGCGGGCAATCCCTAGCTCTTCATAACATTAGCAGTTATGTATGATCCGTTATTTTGCTACTTTCTGCCACAATATCGTTTCTATTTGAAAAGCGTTATTGAAAAGACGTTTTGGCGACAATACGCAAACAAGGCGCGGAAAGGCGTTCATGGAAACGGTTATGCAAAATATCGAAGCCTACGGCTACGCGATGTTATTCATCTACTCGCTTGGCGGCGGCTTCGTCGGAATCGTGGCGGCGGGCGCGCTCTCCGCGTTTGGGTATATGAACATTTTTATATCGGTCGCGGTCGTATTCGTCGCAAACGTTATTGGCGATCAAGCATTGTTCTTCATCAGCCGCTTCAACAAGCGCGAAATCCGCCCATATCTCAAAAAACATCGCCGCAAACTCGCGCTTTCGCACCTATTGCTCAAAAAGCAAGGCAACAGAATCCTGATCGTTCAAAAATTCATCTACGGCTTGAAAACGCTTGTGCCAATCGTGGTTGGCTTCACGAAATACGACGCGAAAAAATTTTTTCTGTTCAATATGATTGGCGCGTTTTTGTTCGTCCTCGTGTTTGGCAGCGGCAGCTATTTCGCGGGCGAATTTTTCGGAAAAATGGCGCATTACGCAAGCGACTATCCCTATATTTTGCCGATCGCGCTGGTTACGATTATAGGCGGTTCGTATCTGCTTATTGGCTATTTTGCGCGCAAAAAGATCAAACGCCGTGATTGACGAAATAATCGCGCAAAAAGACAACCTATTCATCACGGGCGGCGCGGGCACGGGCAAAAGCGAAACGCTTCGCAATCTAAGCGCGACGCTTCGCAAACGCGGAGCAAGAACGGCGGCGCTTGGCAGCACGGGAATCGCGGCGGTGAATATCGGCGGGCAGACGGCGCACAGCTTTTTTGGCTTTGGCTTGTGCCGCTCGATCGAGGAGCTAGTCGCGTTCGACAAACGCAATAAATCGCGCAACGCCAAAATCTTAGCCGCGATCGGCAAACTAGATTTGATTATGATCGATGAAATCAGCATGATAAGCGCCGATCTTATGAATATGATCGCCTATCGTCTGCGTCAAGGCGGCTTTGGCGGCAAGCTGGTTTTGGCGGGCGATTTTTATCAGTTGCCGCCCGTTCGCAAAGCGTTTGAAAAACCGCGCGATCTTTTTGACGCCCGATACGCTTTTGAAAGCGACGCTTGGCGCGAGTTTGACCCAAAATTCGTCGAGCTAACCACGCCCAGACGCTCAAGCGACGCGGAGTTTTACGAAACGCTTAACGCGCTTCGCGTGGGCAAATTGGATCAAAACGCGGAAGCCGCGTTGCGCCGCTACGCCGACCAAACGGAAGTTTTGAACAACGATCCGACGCATCTGTTCGGGCGCAATCTCGAAGCCGACAGACTCAACGAGGCGCGGCTCAAACGGCTTGAGGCGCGCGAATATCAGTTTGAAGCGCGTATCAGCGCGGCGAAAGAGGCGAGCCAAAAGCAGGTTGAGGGATTTTTACGATCTATCAACACGCCGCTAACTTTGAAGCTCAAAGTCGGCGCGCCCGTTTTATTCACCGCAAACGAAACGGGGCTTTATTACAACGGCGAGCGCGGCGAGATCGTCGATATACGAGAGGACGCGCTGGACATTGAAAAAGAAAACGGCGAAATCGTGGAAGCGGAGCGTCATAGCTTCAACTACGAGGAGCAGGGCGCGGACAAGCCCAAAGTATTGGTAAGCGTCGCGCAATTTCCGATTCGTCCCGCGTGGGCGATCACCATTCACAAATCGCAGGGCATGAGCATTTTGGATTTGGCGATCAACCTCGACAATCTGTTTGAATCGGGGCAGTTTTACGTGGCTATCAGCAGAGCGATCGACCCCAAACGGCTCTACCTGCAAAGCTCTCGCGATCCGATCTCTCGCGTGCGATCGGCGCTAAATGTGAATCCCGTCGTGGATCGTTTTTATGAATTAGAGAAAAGTAGGCTACAATCGCGGCGATGATTTCATACAAGGAGAAACGGATGAAACGGTTAATGGGGATTGCGTTAGCGATCGCGGCGGCGATTGCGTTAGTTGGTTGCGGAGGCAAACAGCCCGAAACGTCGGCGGAAGGCAAATGCGAAATCGACGGCGAGGAAGCGCCAAAATGGGTCTGCATCCCGTATTACGACGACAAAACAATCGCTGGATTGGGCACGGCGCAAAGGAACAAAGCAAACGATTACGGCTTTCAACGCAATCAGGCGGAGAGCGCGGGACGTAACGCGATCGCGTTAAGCGTGGCAACCAACGTTCGCGCCGCGTTTGATAGCTGGCAAAGAAATACGGGGATTGGCGAGGACGCCGTGTTTGAGCAAAATGTCGAAAGCGTCTCGCGGCAAACGTCGTTTTTAAGCGTAAAAGGAACAAAAGTCTCCGACACGTGGCAACACCCTTCCAACGGAACGCTTTTTGTGCTAATTACCGCGCCTTTGGATCAAGCCGAAAACGCGATGCTAACAAGCCTTCGCAATGAAAACGCGCTTTGGCAGCAATTCCAAAGCCAAAAGGCGCAAGAGCAACTTAAAGAGGAGTTTGAAAAAGCCGTACAGCGCTAATCGCGCCTTTGTTAGCTTTTTGTTGCGTAGCGGCGCGATCGCATTATTAAGATCGCGTCCGCATTTCCGCCGCGTCAATCGAAACCCAATAAACATCGTAGCCCAGCAATGTGTCAGCGCGCGCAACCGCCAATTTCTCGCCGCGTCATATAGAAACTAATTACTATCCGCCGCCGCGCTTGACCTCTTTGCATCCGCCGCCGCGCAAAATTTAAGCCAAATTTCAAACGCCTCTTTTGTCTCGTCGCTTGCGCGTTTATATTTGATCAACAATCTACGCAACGCAATAATTGCAAATTAGCGCGGAATAAAGTCAAAGCGTTAAACGCCTCAATCGCTTATCGTCATACCTCGCCGCGCATATCCATTCTCTAAGCCCACGCGATACGATTGCGCTTGTTATCGCTTCGCAATATTTGGATACCCGCATTTCTTCGCGCCTTGCGTTTGCAAGCAAGCGGATGCTTGCGAAGAAGGGACGGGAGGCTACGGCGTATGGATCGTCGAGATCGGACGATTGCGACGAGAGCGGGGCGATAGAAGCGCAGATTGCGGCATAGTTCAATATCATCGTTTTGACGCGGGCTTCAAGCCGCAGGAAGCCAAAAAAAAGAGGAACGGATCGCGCCGCGATCGGCGCGGGTTGATTGAAGGCGATTACAATGGTCGGGATAACAGGATTCGAACCTGCGACCTCACCCACCCCAAGGGTGCGCGCTACCAGACTGCGCCACATCCCGACGCTAAAGAAGCGCGTATTGTAGCCCGTTAGCGTTTAAGCGTCGCCAAAATTGATTGGTTTCCCCGCGACAAATGCCGCGCCCACCGCGCCCTTTAGCCTTTTGCCGCTCCAAAAACTTCGCGCCACGCCTTCGCGGGCGGCAATCTCCCGTTCGGCGTTTGGGTCAAATACGATCAGATCGGCTCTCAAACCCGTTTCGATTGCGCCGCAAGGCTCGCCTAAAATCCGCGCGGGATTAAGCGAAGCGGCGCGGATAAATTCGCCGATTGTCAGTTTGCCTTCATCGATTAGATATGTATAGGCGAGGCTAAGAAACGCGCTTGATATATCCATGCCCGCGCTTGCAAGCTCAAACGGGCGATCGCGCGAGCTTTCGTCTTGCGGCAGATGTCCGCTTGCGATAAGGCTAATCGCGCCGCTTTTTACGCCCGCGATTAGCGCGGCGCGATCGGCGGTCGTCCGCAAAGGCGGAAAAATCTTGCACGCGGCGTTGAAGTCGTCGCAATTTTCCTCGCTCAAAAGCAGGTGCGGCAACAGCGTTTGCGCGAAAAGGCGATCGCCAATATACGGACTTAGCGCGCTTAGCGTTCGCTCCGAGCTAATCGCCTCCACGACGAGTTTAACGCTGATCGCGCCCGCGATTTGGGCGATTCGCGCCGCCTCGCCGCTCTCGGCGTAATCAGGCAATCCCGGCAATCCAAGCAAAGAGGCGATCTCGCCGTCGTGCATAACGCCGCTGCCTTCCAAAGCTAAGTTGCGGCAGGTGAAAAACGCGCATTTATCCGCCATGAGCGCATACTCAAAAGCGCGACGAATCAAGTTGGCGTCGAGGTTTGTATCGCCCGCGATCGCACTTGCGCCCGCTTTGAAAAGTTTGGCTATGTCGTTTAATCCGCCGTCCGCTTTGGCTATTTCGCCCGCGATCAAAATCCTAGCGCCTTTGGCGGCGTCCGCTTTGGCGAGGATATATTCCGCGATCGCCTCGTTTTCAATCGGCGGCTTGGTGTCGGGCGCGGCGAGAATCGTCGTAGCGCCGCCCAAAAGCGCGTTTTTCGCCGATTGCTCGATTGTCTCGATTCGCTTATGCCCCGGATCGCGCAAATGATAATTCAAATCGACAAGTCCGGGCAAAAGCCATTTGCCTTTCGCGTCAAAAACCGCCTCGCCGTCGATAGGCGTTAGATCGCCTATCTGCGCGATCGCGCCGTTTTCAACTCTGAGCGCGCCCGATTTTTGCGCGTTCGCGTCCGTCAAAATCGCGTTTGTTATCAGCATTTTAGCCCCCGTGCGTACGCCGCATTTTAGCTTCGCTCCGCTTTTGCCGCCCCGCGTCCGAAATCCCGCCTTAGCGCGGAAATGCGTGGAAGCGGCGGGAAGCGCGCGGAAGTTCAGATTACTTTAAGTGAAACTCTACTATTATCAACCGATTGAAACCCCACTTTGCAAGGAGAATTGCCCAATGCAATCGCTTACTTTGTCCGCC
>JAISMA010000192.1 GCA_031276985.1 Helicobacteraceae bacterium
TCGTTAATTTTTTCAAAAAATGCAATTCCGACCCCTATTTTTCGTTTTGCCAAAAAGGTAAATTGCGAAAAATAAAGGAGGAACTATGGCGAACGAACCGATTGCGCCGTCTGCCGAAGAGCAAAAGCCCGATTTAGATCAGGTTTTATCTGAAAAAGCGGCGCGTCTGAAAGTTTTAGAGGGCGAGTTTGGAGCGTTAGGGCAACAGATCGACTTTGGCGGCTATCTCGAAGCGTTTGAATACGTTTGCGATCCGATGAACGAGCGCTAAATGCAGAAGCGAAGAGATAACAATTGTCGACGGCGAAGAGCTAATGCTGATGAGCCTTACTATGCCAATAGCGCCTCTTATTTGCAAAGGCGCTAAACGAACTTTATTGCGATCGGTTTGCGCCGTTTGGCAAAGCGCGACAAGGGTTTGCGATCGCGCCACGTTAGGCGTTTATTGCCGCGTTAAAGCGCGATCTCCTCGTTTAGCGGCGCTTGAAAAGAGCGCGATTTACGCGATTGCGGCAATCGCCTCTAGCTCCACCATAGCGTTTCTTGGCAGTTGTTTGACCGCCACGGTACTTCTGGCGGGCTTGTGCGAGCCGAAAAACTCCTCGTATAGCGAATTAACCAGCGTGAAATCGTTCATATCGACTAAAAAAAGCGTCGTTTTCAAAACCTTGTCCACGCCGCTTCCCGAAGCCTCTAAAACGGCTTTTAGATTGGCTAAAACCTGCTTTGTCTGATCGACTATGCCGCTACCGACAAACGAGCCGTCCGCCTTGAGCGCGATCTGTCCGCTTGCGAACACAAGTTTGCCATGCGTTATCGCCTGCGAATATGGACCGATTGCCGCGGGCGCGTTAGGCGTTGATATGATTTTCATTGTCGCTCCTTAAAAAAGATCAAGATCGAAAGATAAACCCAAATAGATATGCTGAACGTCTTTTATCTTTACGTCTTCGGGCAGCGACCCAAAGCGTTTTAGATAGCGATACGCAAGCTCCATTTGCATATTTGGAAAGCGCTCGTCAAGCAGAATAAGACCAATCGACAAGCCGCCAACCGTTACCTTTTCCGCTTTTGGCGCTAATTCGTGCCGATATTCCAACTGCCCCACGTCAAACCCCAAAAGCCCGTGAATGAACTCGTCGTCCGATTCAATCATATGTACGCCAAGCGTGGCGAGCGTGGCTTTTTTGTCCTTGTCGAAGTCGTCGAGCGCGCCTACTATGCGGACGCTTTCAAAAGCGTAACCCGCCGTCAATCCCGCGCCCCAAGGTCTTTTATCGTCCTTGTCCGTTCCGACGCCTTTATACGAGCCTTTTTGATCGGCTATGCCGTATCTTGCCCCAAATAAAATCCCCGCGTCCATAGCCGAAAACGTTACGCACGCGATCAACAACGCTCTAAACATCATTGCATTCTCCTTTGAAAGCCAAAAAATAGCGAAAAACGCCTGAGAAACGCGGCGAAACTATCCAATCCTGCCCTTTAGAAGTTCGTTTGTTTTTATCGGATTGGCTTTGCCGCCGCTTTGTTTCATCACCTGTCCCACAAAAAAGCCAAACAGCTTCGTTTCGCCGTT
The DNA here is from genome assembly GCA_031276985.1 of Helicobacteraceae bacterium. Lineage (GTDB taxonomy): Bacteria > Campylobacterota > Campylobacteria > Campylobacterales > SZUA-545 > JAIRNH01. Next base: position 1,577 of record JAISMA010000192.1, read on the forward strand.
TTTGTATCGTTCCAAATTTGCCGCGTTCGCGCTTAAAACCGCGTCAATCGCGCTAATAATCGTCTCGTCGTCGCTAACCTGCGCTAACCCTAGCTTCTCGATTGCCGCGTCGATTTCGCCGCCGTTTTCAAACAGATAATCCAGCGCCTCTTTGCCCGCTTTTGCGCTGATAGTTCCGTCTTCTATTCTCTCGATTAGCCCGCCGAGCGTTTCAGGATTTATCGGGCTTTGGCAGATCGTCTTTTGCGCTTTGTTCAGTCTGCCGAGCAGCTCCGTCGTAAGCCAAGCGGCGGCGGTTTTCGGCGAGATTTTGCGGCGCATTAACGCCTCGAAATAAGCGACAAGTTCCAGATCGCTTGTAATTACGCCCGCGTCGTACGCGCTTAACGCCCAATCTTTAATATACCTCGCGCGTTTTTCGTCGGGCAGTTCGGGCAGTTTTTTGGCGTTTTCTAGCATAGCTTCGTCAAGCTCTACGGGCGTTAGATCGGGATCGGGAAAATAGCGGTAATCCGCCGATTCTTCTTTGCCGCGCATAGGTCGCGTCTCGTTTCGCGCGCTGTCGTAAAGCCGCGTCTCCTGCCGCGCCTCTTTTTCGTACGCGCCCTCTTGCCAAGATTCAATCTGCCTTGCGACCTCGTAATCGATCGCTTTTTGAATGAACTTAAAGCTGTTTAGGTTTTTGATCTCCACGCGGGGATACAGCTTCAAATCGCCCTTTGGTCTGATTGACACGTTGGCGTCGCACCTAAACGAGCCTTCCTGCATATTCGCGTCGCTAATATCCAGATAACGCGCGATCGAATGCAGTTTTTTTAGGAATCTGACCGCTTCGTCCGCGCTTCTCATATCGGGTTCGCTCACAATTTCTAATAGCGGCGTGCCGGCGCGGTTTAGATCGACGCGGGAGATCGCGCCGTCGTGAATGTTTTTGCCCGCGTCTTCCTCCAGATGAGCGCGGGTGATCCCAATGCGTTTTTGCGTTCCGTCGTCGAAATCAATCATCAAACTTCCGGTCTCCACAATCGGATGATGCAACTGACTAATCTGATAACCTTTTGGCAAATCGGGATAGAAATAGTTTTTGCGATCAAAAACGCTTATTTTATGTACGATCGCGCCGATCGCGTATCCAAAGCGAGCCGCTTTCGCAAACGCTTCGCGGTTTGGCGCGGGCAACGCGCCGGGCAGCGCCAAGCAGACGGGACACGTATGCGAATTCGGCGGATCGCCAAAACTCGTCGCGCAAGAGCAAAACATTTTCGTTTTGGTATTAAGCTGGACGTGAACTTCAAGTCCTATTACGGTTTCAAATTCCATTGTGCTTCCTCGTAAAATATCTGATAGACGCAAACGCGAAAACGCCCGTTTTTTCTAGCGCCGACACTTCGCGATCGCTTGTTATTCCGCCTAGCGCGATCGTTTTTTTTCGTATTGTAGGATCAAGATCGTTAAGAAACTCCGCGCCTTTTGGCGCGCCCTTGTTCAAAGCCGCGAATATCGGCGAAAGCGCGGCGTACGACGCGCCGTTTTTGAGCGCGTTTCGCGCTTCGATCGCGCTATGACAACTTGCAATCGTAATTAGCCGCGATCGCGCCGCTAGTTTAATCTCGCTCTTGCGATCGGCGCTTAGATGAACGCCGCTTGCGTTGAGTTTTTTGGCTAAACGGCGACGATTGTGCAAAATTAGTTTTGCTTTGAAGCGTTTAGCTAGAAATAAAAAACGTTTGGCGATGAGCGCGTAGTTTCGCGCTTTTTTATCGCGCAGGCATAAAAAATCGGGGCGAAAACGGCGGTAAGCCCTAGCGATCGCGTTGGACGAATGAAAGCGCGGATAGTATTTTGGATCGGTAATAAGATATTTTTTCATTCGTCGCGTCGATTTCGCCGCTACTCGTCGCTTTTGTTTAGTCGTTTCGCAATGTTTTCTAACAGCGAGTTTTGCTTTTTTATCTCGTCGCAAATCTCGAACAGCTTTTTCGCGCTCTCCAAAATCACGATCGCGACAAAGCCCGGCACCAATCCCAGCACGGCGGCGCAAAGCGCGCTGACAAAACCTAACGGATAGACGCATATAAAGGCGAAATACGCTCCGCTAAACGCGCCGACCCAAGCCGCGCCGCCCACAAATCCCAACAACCATTCAAACGCGGCGATCTTCAAGCGCTCTAATGACCCTCTTCTTCAATCATAACCGCGCCGCCGATATAGACGTAAGTTAAGATCATAAAGATAAAAGTCTGCAAAAGCCCGAAGAAAAAGAGCATAAAAAACGCGGGTAACGGCGCGACTATCGGCGCGAGCATAAGCATTACCAGCAAGAACATATCGTCGCCCTTGACGTTGCCAAAAAGTCGGAACGAGAGCGAAATTATGCGCGAAAGGTGCGAGATGATCTCGACGGGAAACATAAGCGGCGAAAGCGCTTTGACGGGACCGGCGAAATGTCCGAAATAACGCGCAAAACCGTTTGATCTAATGCCCTCGAAGTTGTAGTAAACAAACACGGACAACGCCAAAACCATCGTGATGTTGATGTTTGAAGTCGGCGATTCAAAGCCAGGAATAATGCCGATCATATTTGACGTAAAGATAAAAAGCCCCAGCGTACAGATAAGCGGCACGTATTTACGGGCGCGCTCCTCGCCCATTATGTCCGCGCCGAGTTTGTGCGTCCCCTCCACGAACCATTCCAGCGCGTTTTGCAAACCGCTTGGCACGCTTTTAAGTTTGCGCGTCGCGGCGAAAGCCAAAACCGCTATAACCAGCGCGACCAACACGCTGTGCGAAAGCATTTGATAGACAAAAAAGTACTTGTCGCCATGCTCAAATCCGAAAATATGACCCAGCTGACCCAAGAAAGTAAAAACTCTCTCTTCCATTACCGCGCTCCCTTGAAAAGCAAAAAAGTTTTGATGAGCATATCCTAGCCTTGCTTATAAACCGATCTCTTTTATGTCCGCAACTTGCAAAAACCGTCGATACACGCCCGATAGCAGAGCCAAGCGATTGGCGCGGACAGCGGCTTCGTTCGCGTTTACCATCACGGCGCTAAAAAAGCGATCCAGAGGTTTTTCAAGCGCGAAAAGCTCGCTCAAAAGTTGCGCGTAATCGCTTGCGTCGATTTTCTCGATCGCCGCGAAAAGCTCTCGCTCCTCGTCGGTTTCAAATAGCGCAGGATCGGCTTTCGTCGCGGTTATATCTTGATCTTTTAATATGTTAGCCACCCGTTTGAATAGCGCGAAGTTGCTTTTGAAGTTTTCGCTTTTTGCGATCGCCTCCAGTGCGCGAACTTTTTTGGCGATCTCCAGAATGTCCTTTTCGCCCGCCGCGATAACGGCTTTGATTATGGATTGCGCGCCGTCCAAAACCGAATAGAGCCTATCTTTGAAAAAACTCTCCAGCGCGGCGTAATCAAACGGCTTGTAAAGATCGCCAAGCGTCTCGATCAACGCGCCGATTGGCAAAGACCATCCGCGATCAAGCGCAATGCGCGCTACGGAAGCCGCCGCTCTTCTTAAACCCAGCGGATCTTTGCTACCCGTCGGAATTAGCCCTATGGAAAACAGCGCCATTAAGCTATCGATTTTCGTCGCGACGGCAAGCAACGCGCCGCTTTGCGATTTTGGCGGCGGCGAATCTTCGCCAAGCGGCAGATACTGCTCGTAGATCGCTTGCGCTACCGCTTCGTTTTCGCCTAGTTTCAGAGCGTAGCGCATGCCCATAACGCCCTGAAGCTCCGTAAATTCATAAACCATTTGCGTAGCCAGATCGCGTTTAGACAGCGCGGCGGCGCGATCGGCAAACTCGTCTTTAACGCCGAAAAACGCTTGCAAACGCTTTACGATCGTCTGCTCTCGCTTCTGCTTGTCGTAGATTGAGCCTAGATTTTGCGCGTAACTAACGCGCTTAAGCGGCTCGTCTTGCAAACCGTTTTTCAGATCGCCATGCCAAAAAAAGAGCGCGTCGCTAAGGCGCGGACGCAAAACCTTCTCGTTGCCCGCGATCACCGCCGAAAAATCGTCCGTGAAAGCGTTGGAGACGACGACAAACTCGTTTGACAATTCGCCGTCTTTGAACGCGGCGAAGTAACGCTGATTTGTTTTCATCGAAGTAATGATAACTTCGCTTGGAAGCTCCAGAAAACGGCGATCGAACTTGCCGATTAACGCGGTCGGATATTCGGAGATCGCCGTTACTTCGTCCAGCAGATCTTCGTCGATCTCGATGCGAACGCCGTTTGCCTCCTCTATTTGCTTGAATTGCGCCAGTATGATCTCGCGCCGTTTTTTCGCGCTCAATACCACGCCGCGCTCAAGCAAAAACGACTCGTAGTTTTCCGCGCTTTTTACCTTTTGCGGCTCAAAGCTATGCGATCGGTGCGCGAAGGTAAAGTCGCCCGATTTAACGCCGAAAACCTCGCAGTCGATTTTCTCCTCGCCATGCAACGCAAGCAGCCAGCGCATAGGACGGATAAACTCGTACGGATAGCTTCCCCATCTCATAGTTTTGCCAAAGTCAAGGCTTTGCAAAAACGAGGTCAGCAGATCGCCCAAAACTTCCTTTAACGCTTTGCCCTCGATACGTTTTTCATAGCATAAAACTTCGCGCCCTTTTTGAGCTGCGCGTCCTAGCGCCTCAAACGCGACGCCGCATTTTTTCGCAAAGCCCAAAGCGGCTTCGGTCGGTTTGCCGCCCGCGATCGCGCTCGCCGCGTTCGGACCGTACAAAATTTCGGCGCGACTTGCCTGCGCGGAAGGAAACGCGGCGTGAAAAAAAGTCAGGCGGCGCGGCGTGAAATCAAACGAAAAGGACGAGTCAAAGCCAAACGCGACAAGCGCGCTTTGATATTTGTTGCTAATTTCGCCTAGCGATCGTATTAACGGCGCGGCGGGGACTTCTTCCAGCCCGATTTCAATCAAAAGCGGTTTCAACGACAAGCCTTATGAGAATTGTTGCGCGGATTGTAGGCAAAAGCCGCTTTGGATACAATGCGACACCTTAAACGACGAGCGTAATTTGAAGCCTGAAGAGATTCGAGCGATTGTAACGGCTTTTATGGATCGCTTTTTTGGCGACGAGTTGAATATGGCTCAAACAGAGCTGGATTTCATCGACGCAAACGGCTTTGAAAAACCCAAATTGGACTATCTTAAACTACGCCGTTTTCTCGTTACCGCCTATAACAGCCTTAAAACGATTGATCCGCATATTTTAGAAGACGGTTTGCTTTCTAAAATTCATCAGGATACGGATCGTATTTATGCGTATTTGATCGAATTTGGCAAAAAAAATAGACTTAGCAAATTGGCTTACGTCCGCGATTTTTTGCCTAGCGTGCCGCAATATCACGCGCTACAAAACGAAGTTACCATAACCGAAGCGGCAAAGAAACGTTATCAGGCGAGCGCGGCGAGTTTAGAGCGCGAGATCGCCGAAACTCCCGCGCCCAAAACACCCGAAGAGATTGCGCGTCAAAAGTCGCTCAACTCAAGATATGTCGACGCGATCGACGGTTTTGCCAAAGCCAAAGAAAAACTTGTCGTTATCGCCGCGCAGTTGAAAGAATTGGAAGACGCGGCGAACGCCGAATTTTTTAAGCAATTTCGAGAATACGCCGACAATATCGATTCCGCGTTACGCGAAATTATTCAAACAAAAAGCTATTATTTCGACAAATTGCTATGGGATTTAGCCGCCGATTCGCAGCTTATCGCCAAATTTTTCAGGCAGGCGCGAATAGAGGGCGGATATTGCACAAAAACTTTTATTAGCTACTATCTTCGCAATATCGACGTTAATAAAACGGGAACTTCGGATTGGCACATATATCTTCACGAAGCGCTAAAGGTTTTTGAATGAGCGTATTTTACCACACAAAATATTCAAATTCCGAAATAAACAGACTGCTAGAGATTGGCTCGCGCCATGTAATTAAACCCATAAACAAAGCGGAAATAGATTCGATTGCGTCAAACGGAAAAATCGCTAACGATTTTGCGTCAAATTTTGATACGGCTATGCAAAAACTAATTGAAAACCGCTCAAAAATATACTTATTTGAAAATCTAGATCAAAGCGATATTGCGTTAATTGTAAAAAACGCGCGGCTTTTAACCTACGGCGCTCATGAAACGTTGTTTGGCGGCGGCGATCGCGGCAAAGAGATATTTTTTATTCTTTCGGGCGGCGCGGATATATTTGTCACCTTAAATGGCGGGCGAAACGAAAAGATCGCGCAAATTGGCGGCGGAACTTTGGTTGGCGAAACGGCGTTTATCAATCACAAACCGCGCGAAAGTACTTGCGTGTCCACAAGCGCCGATACAAGCGCGATTAGTTTTGAGATTAACGAAGAGGCTATGGGCGAAGCCGCCGCGCCTTTTTTAAGATTGTATATAAATATAACGAACGCTTTAGCTAAAAAAATCGACGCCGCGATCCTGTCCGCATAAGGATACTTTCGTCAATATACGGCGTTTAATTTGCGTTTTGTTAGGAGAACGATATGCTTAGATTTGTAAAAATCGACGTAGCTTTTTGCGAGGGCGTTTCGCCCAAAAACGAGTTTTTAGGCTCGACGTTACGCGGCGCTTTTGGCGCGGCGCTAAAACGAACGGTTTGCGTAAATCCAAAATATCAATGCGAAGACGCAAACGGCGCGTCGGCTTGTAAGTGCGCGGCGGATTGTGTCTACGACGAATTTTTCATCCGCAAAAACATATATCACGCCTATCGATTCAGCAAGCCAATCGGCCGCAAAAGCGGACTATTATTCGTCGCGTGAATGGCGGCAAAGAGCAAACGCTTACGCAACGCGAAACGTTTCGGGAATGGATATTTGCCTTCCTTCGCGCCTTGCGCCGTTATCACAGCTGGCGCTTCGTCGCGGGTATGACAACGCTGGCGTAATAAACGCCGCTACGACAAACGCGGGAATGACGACGGGCGCGCGAAAAGGCAACGCGGGCGCGGCGAAGAAGCGCGTTATTGTTTAGGCGATTTCTCCTGCCAATATAGCGTCGGATACTTATAATCGCCAAACGCGCCCCAAACCCAAGGATTGGCGTCATTACCGCCAAAGCGCCAGCCAAGCCCGCCGTCGCTTTCGGATTTCAAATAAGTCGCGTTTAGCTCGAAATTAGCTTGCGTAGTACTATCGCCTTCTACGCCGTTAGCGCCCAAAGCGCTTACGTTCATTGAATCAAGCGCGAAATTGTTAAATATACGCTCGGCGGGAGCTAAAGCGTCTTTATGTCCGATTATGCGATTTGCGTCGCCCGTCGCCGTAATTTTTGCGTTGATAGCGGCGTTGTTTGAAATTTTAATCCAATGTCCCGAAGCGCCGCCGACAATACCGCCAACTTTATAATCGCCGCCGATATTGCCTTCGGAATAACTATTTGCTATCAAAAGAAACCCGTTTCCAAAATCTCCTACGGCAAAGCCCGCGATTCCGCCCGTGAAATTACCTTCGCCGATAACGTTGCCTATCGAATAGCTATTATTGATTTCGCTGTTATCGTCGCCATGGTTATAAGCGTATCCCGCTATGCCGCCAACATGATTAACGCCCTTTATTCTCGCCGCGGAATATACGTTTTTCACTCTGCCTTCCAGAAAATATCCGACGATTCCGCCCGTATTATTGCCGCCAATAATTTCGCCTTTGGAATAGCTGTCGTTTATATCGCCGTTTTCAACTCGTCCCGCGATCCCGCCCGCATAGTCGCCGCCTTTTACGTTGCCTTCAAATCCGCTAAGGCTTATTTTGCCGTCGTTAACTCCCGCGATTCCGCCTGTATGATCGCTACCGCTTACGTCGCCTTTGAATATAGCGCCGCTAATTACGCCGTTGTTGTTTCCCGCGATTCCGCCCGTATTAGAAACGCCGCTTATAGCGCCCTCGAAGCTAACGTTTTCTATTAAGCCGTCGTTGATCGCGGCGATCGCTCCGCTATAGTAGCTAGAGCCGTTTATTTCTTTGCCAATCGCCGTTTTTACCGCGAGGTTTTTTACCGCGCCGTAGTTTCCAATCGTTTTGAATAATCCCACATGCGAATCGCCCTCGCCGTCAATCCATAACTCCGTTATAGCGTATCCGTTTCCGCTTAACGTTCCCATAAACTTTTTTGCCGAGTCGTCGCATAACGAATCCCATTTGCTTTTCAGCGCAATATCGTTTAGCACAATATATTTATTTAGCGATCCGCAACTAGCGTTAACATCTTTTAGATCGCTTTCGGTTCTTATTTCTGTTACGTTAGCGTCGGCGTAGAAATTTGTATCGCCTTGTAGCCAATATTCGCTCGTCTTTGAAATGGGCGTAACTTCGCCGCCTTTGTACCAGTTGTCCACTCCGTATTTCGCGGAATAAACGCTAAGGTTTATCGCCGATCGATCGCGGACAATATCTTTTTCCAGCAAAGAAAGATTGGTATCGTAAAAGGCGATTTCCGCGTTTGAACCGCTTGAATCCCCGCCGCCGCCGTAGCAACCGAATAAGCCAAGCGCGACAAACGCCGAAGCGAAAAGTTTAAGCCAGCCAAAACGCTTTAGCGCGTAAAAGCGCAATCGGGTCGCGGACATAACGTCTCCTTTGAGCGTGGTTTGCGTTGATTATAGCGCAATTGTCGTTAGATGAAGATTGGTCGCAAAAGATCGCGGCGCTTTGTCGTTGAGATACCTTTTTGGATGCGCCCCCCCGCGCTCTAGCTCTGCTTTGCAAGGCAGAGCGCGGAGCGACAAGAAGCGTGATCGCGCCCCCGCGAAGGCGCGCGATACGCCGATCCAGTAGCCGTAGCCAATCGATCGGCGCAACCGCTTTTTAAGAGCCGCGTTTTACCTTTTGCTCCGCCTCTCCGCCGCCTTTCTAGCAATATCGAGGCAACTCTCATGCATATCCGATTCGTCGCCGTCGCCTATTCTTCTTGCCTTGACTGTGCGCTCTTTGCCGTTTGCCTTTTTCGCCGCGTCAAGTTGATCCAAAAGGTCTTCGTTTTTCTCTGGCTTTGTAATATCGCCATTGATGCCTTTTTGGATATAGATGTTGTTGCTAATCACCTCGATTTCGCAAGATGCGGTCAGAACTTTCAGCGCCTCTATGACGGCGGTTAGCTCCATTTTGTGGTTGTCTGTCGTTTCAACCGGACCGCCGCTAATTAACGCGACCGCGCTCCATCCGCCCGGTATGTTCTTGTTTCCCAAACCCGCAGGAAAAACACTGATTTTCACTTTGACTCCTTTTGTAGTTTTGCCAAAGCGATCGACGCTAGATTTTTCTTTGCATCGCTTCGCAATGTTTGAGCAAGATTTAACTTGCCGACTTTTTTGACATTTCGTTTAGCGCCGCGCCGCAACAGTTTGCTTTTTGCAGTTTTTGCGGCGTAAATCGCGGATTTTATGGAGGAGCGGGCATAAGAGCTTTTCCTTGCGCTTCGGTCAATCCTAGTTTCACGCCCGTTCCCTCTTGATTCAAAAAGTTAGCGATCGTAGCGCAAGCATTCTTAAACATTTCTTAAATACGCGAAAATTATTTTGACGCTTGCCGCGAGGCTCTCTTTCGCCCGCGACGGAATTTTTAGATTGAGATTAGTTGCAAAGGATTTATGGGCAAACCGTCTTTGGTAACTTCAAAAACAAGCTCGTCGCTTACTCGCCCGATTGATTCGCGTTCTTTAAGCGATCGCGCCACTTTGATATTGGGCGAAATGCTGTCGAGATTGCGATAGATCGTGTGAATGTTGCCCTGATGTTCAACAATCACCACTTTGCCCAACGCTTTGATATTGTCGGCGAAAACCACTTTGCCGGGCAGCACGTTTCGGACAAGCGCGTCGCTTGAGCTTGCCCTGAGCGTTACGGAGTCGTTGTGTATTTTGATGTTGTAAACGGGATCAGTGTATGGACCAAACTCTTTCACGAGTTTTATCGGCGGGCTATCCAGCGGCGCTTTGACCTTTTTGCCGTCGTAAGCGCCCGCGAAGGCGCGCAATACGCCAATCGGTTAGCCGTAGCCATCCGATCGGCGCAACCGCTTTTCAAGAGCCGCGTTTTACCTTTTTTGGATGCGCCCCACGCGCTCTAGCTCTGCTTTGCAAGGCAGAGCGCGGAACGAACGGGTGGGCTAACGCCAAACGTTTCCTACTGATCTTTTACGATGCGAAGTCTGCGGTCGCCATAGTCGCCTTCCTCGCGCCAAGTCGCGTTTTTGCCGCGTCCGACAAAATACCCGCAGTAACCTTTCTTTGGCTGATTCGCCGGATCAACCTGATCTTTTGCGGAATAAGCGCCGTAGCAATCGCCTGCCAACTGCTTTTCGTAGACGAAGGAGAGCCCGTATTGATTGGTGTCGCCACGCTTGTATTTCTCTTCGCCAGCTTTATAGTTATCCCCCCAAAAGAATTTTGTCGTCGTACCTGCGCGCATCGCGTAGTCTAATTCAGCTTCGGTAGGCAGGCGGTATTTGGTTGTGTTTTCTTTTTTATTTAGCGCCGCAATAAACTTTTGCGCTGTTTCAAACCAAAAGCTGTCGACTTCCTCGTTTTCGCCTATTCCCCTCCCATACGCTTCGCCCGTAACGTCATACCACATTCCGCCGGTAATTTTAAGGTCTTTGGCGATGTAAAACGGCTTGGTTAGCGTTACTTTATGTTGCGGTATTTCGTTTTCATTGCATTGGCGTTTCATCTGTCCCAAAGCGACCGCTCTCGCGTTTGCGGGATCGTCGTATGGATCGGTGCACCCCATTTGGAAGGAGCCTGGCGGAATCAAAACAAACTCCATGCCGATTGAGTTTTTGAATGTGGGTAGATTCTGAACCTCGACCAGCGGTTTTTTCAGCTCTTCGGCAAGTTTACGCTCCGCTTCCGCCTTTGCTTCCGCTTCTTTGCGTTTTACTTCGGCAAGTTTACGCTCCGCTTCCGCCTTTGCTTCAGGGGACAGTGCGCATCTGGCCGATTCCATTCCATTCGACGCCCAGTCCTTTTCTGTTTTCATAAGAGATATCTTCCCTTTTTCGCAGTGGAACGCGACGCCGCCAACGACAAGCTGTTTTTCCCCAAAAAGCGCTTCCAGCTCGCTCTTTTTCGCTCCGTATAAGTAGTTATTTGCTGGTAGCGACTCCGCATACGGAAACGGATACAGCAAATCGTAGCTCTGCAAAACTCCGGCCACTATGTGAAATACGTGGGCGGAGGACGAATCAACCTCCACCGTAACGTCCTTTTTGCCCGTAACGGTGTAGTTGAAATACACGAGAAAAGTACCGTCTTGCTGCTTTAGGCGATCGGTTATCTGCGCTTTGATCTCGAAAACAGCCATTATAGCCTCCACCCAATCTTTCTCGCGACTATCTGTATATTGAGCAAATCTATATTGAACAAAGCTCTCCAACAAACGTTTCTCGTAGTTCTGCCGCACAAAATCCTCGACTACCTTTTCGTCGGGCTTTTCGGCGCAACCGCTAAAGGCGATCATCGCAATAAGCGCGATCATAGTCGCGTACTTTCTTGTTTTCATTGTTTGACCTTTCTGTTTGTGATCGCGCCCGCGAAGGCGCGCAATACGCCAATCGGTTAGCCGTAGCCATTTGATTGGCGCAACCGCTTTTCGAGAGCCGCGTTTTACATTTTTCGCCGCCTCTCTGCCGCCTTTCTAGCAATATCGAGGCGACGCTTATGCATATCCGCTTCGTCGCCGTCGCCTATTCCTCTACGCTTTTTACCGTTTGCTTTTTCGCCTCGTCAGTCCGATCCAAAAGGTCTTTGTTTTTCACGCGCTCTATAGCGTCATTGTTTTGGATATAGGCGTAGATTTGCCACACAAAATCATCAGCGTCATTGAAGCCGTTTTGGATATAGGCGTAGATTTGCCACACAAAATCATCGACTACCTTTTGCTTTTTCGCCTCGTCAGTCCGATCCAAAAGGTCTTTGTTTTTCACGCGCTCTATAGCGTCATTGACGCCGTTTTGGATATAGGCGTAGATTTGCCGCACAAAATCATCAGCGTCATTGACGCCGTTTTGGATATAGGCGTAGATTTGCCGCTGATAGTCCTCGACCGTCTTTTTATCAGGCTCTGCGGCGTAACCGCTAATGGCAATCGACGCAATAAGCGCGATCATAGTCGCGTACTTTCTTGTTTTCATTGTTTGACCTTTCTGTTTGCGATCGCGCCGCGAAGGCGCGTAGTACACCGATCGGTTAGCCGTAGCCATTCGATCGGCGCAACGGGTTATCCCTTGTTCTTGAGCTTTTCAGCGACCTCTTCGGCGATCTTTTTGGCAATCTCTCGCGCGATCTTGTCGCATTGTTTAAGCTCCTCAATGGAATTTCTTTTCAGCCATTTCGCCGTTACCTTGTGCCGTTTGGCGACGGCGAGATACGCATCCCACAAATAGGGTTTTTCGCTGTCTTTTACCCCGTTATTGATCCCATTTACAACGATTTCGTTGTCTAAAGTTAGCTCTATCGAGCTAGGCTCTTTCAACAAAAGAAGCGCCGCTACAGCGGGCGCAAACTCCATTTCATAACTGGTAGCGTATGTAGCGCCGCCGCTTAATACTTGTTCCGCGCCGCCCTCGCTTCGCACGATCGCGCACCAACCGCCCGCGCCCGGATTAGGCACAGCGCTTCCGTCGGTAAAGATTTTAACTTGTCCCATTTTTTGTTCCTTTCGATTTAATGACCGCCAAGCAATCAATGATCGCTTCGCAATGTTTGAGCAAGATTTAACTTGCTAGTTTTTAACGTTTCGCTTAGCGCCGCGCCGCAACAGTTTGCTTTTTGCAGTTTTTGCGGCGTAAATTGCGAATTTTATGGAGGAGCGGGCATAGGAGCTTCTCCTTGCGCGTTATGGCGGGTTGCGCTTGAAACGCTAAAACTATGAAAATTTAATCTATTGGCTGGGGGGGGGGGGGGGGGGGTGAAAGGCGTTTGAGCGCGTTTGGCTCGATCAACGAATACAAATTGTGCGGCAATACGGATTTTGCGAAAAGATTATTGGCTAACCATATCCGATTGGTTAATCCTGATTTCACGCCCATCCCCTATTGATTCATAAAGTTATCTATTATAGCGCAAGCATTCTTAAACGTTTCTTAAATACGCGAAAATTATTTGACGCTTGCCGCCATTCTCGCCGCGAGGCTCTCTTTCGCCCGCGACGGAATTTTAGATTGAGATTAGTTGCAAAGGATTTATGGGCAAACCGTCTTTGGTAACTTCAAAAACAAGCTCGTCGCTTACTCGCCCGATTGATTCGCGTTCTTTGAGCGATCGCGCCACTTTAATATTGGGCGAAATACTGTCGAGATTGCGATAGATTGTGTGAATGTTGCCCTGATGTTCAACAATCACCACTTTGCCCAACGCTTTGATATTGTCGGCAAAAACCACTTTGCCGGGCAGCACGTTTCGGACAAGCGCGTCGCTTGAGCTTGCCCTGAGCGTTACGGAGTCGTTGTGTATTTTGATGTTGTAAACGGGATCCGTGTATGGTCCAAACTCTTTCACGAGTTTTATCGGCGGGCTATCCAGCGGCGCTTTGACCTTTTTGCCGTCGTAAGCGCCCGCGCCCGCGCCCTGATACGAAGCGCCGTAGTGTTTAACGGCGATTTTCGCGCCCGGTAGCGTATCTTGCGCCGTAATCCGCGATTGTTTCATATCGTCGACCGTTTTTTGGCGCACAATGTTTAGATCGGCTAATAACTGCCGTTCTCGATTTTTTTGATCGATTAGTTTGTTAAGCTCGGCGAGATAGCCGTTTTTGCGTTTGTTTAGCGTTTCGATTAGTTTCGTTTGATCGCTTCTAAGCGCGCGTTGTCTCGCGTCGGCTTTAGCGAGAGCGTCAAGGTTGTTTTGCAGTTCGTCTATGCGGTTTTGCGCTTTTTTAATCTGCGCGATCTTATCGGCGTAGTTTAATTTTAGTCGCGCCGTGTCTTTTTGCACGCGATCTCGCATTCTAAAAAATATCTCGATTTTCACCATATCCGCATCGCTTTGCGCCCCGCTTTTTTCCAGCACCAAACTTTGCGCGGCGTGATTAGCCAGCAGTTTAACAAGTCTTTGCTCGATTGCGTCTCGCTCCGATACAAGCACGTCTTTTTGCTTTTGCAAAGCGCTAAATTCGCCGCGCTCGCTTGAAACTTTTTGCGTTAGCGCTTTGATCTCTTTCTCGCCGACAAGCAACGCTTTTTCAATATCGGCGATCAGCGCGTTGGCGTTTGTAATCTCTTTGGATAGCGCGTCGACTTTGGTTTGAAGCGCGCCTTCGTCGCTTTGGCTTTTTTCAAGACGGTTTTGCGCCGCTTTGATCTCCGCTTCGATCTCGCCAAGGCTTTTGGCTTCGATCGCAACCGCTACAAGCGCTAAAATCGATAAAAACTTGAACAAGTTCATTGCGTTTCTTCGGCTTTCAAGATTACAAACAAGACGCTGCCCAGCGCAATCGCAAGCGATACGCCAAAAAGCGTCAGCGACGAAAAGACGGGATCGTAACGAACGCCGCTTAACCCCGCTTCGCCCAATAATTTCCCGACGGTAGAATCGGCGGATAACAGATAAAATAAACCCCCTACGGTCAGCGAAGACAAAAATGAATCGACAATCGCCAGACGAATCAGCGCCGCGCTTCTAAGCAATAAAGGCGCGCCGAATATCGACATAATGTTTATGCGCTTGCTATGCTCAAAACGCCACACTTCCATTTGCCGCACGATCAGCAAGATCGCCGCGACAAACATTAGCGCCGCTAGAGCCGCGAGCATTGTTTTAATCAACGACAAAAGCCTGTAGATTTTATCCTGAGTTTTGGCGAACGTCTCGACGCGAACGATTGAATCGTTTTTCAGCAGTTGGCGCTCTATGTTTTCGCGTTCCGCGATGGAGGGATAGGAACTAAGCCGAAGGCTGTAAAAACGCGGCAGCGACGTTTTAAGATAGGCTAGATTCGCGTCGCTAAGCGCGTCTTTAACCTCGTCCAAAATCAGCGCGGAATCGATTATTTCCAGCGCGACGGCTTTTGGCGCGTCGATTGAAATATCGGATAATTCCAGCGGTTTTTTCGCCGCTAAAACGATCGCGTATTCGTCGCCTAATGCGATTTCATAATCGTTTGTTACCTGCGAAAAAGTCGTAAAAGATTGAAAGGCGGCAAGCATAGTGGATAGCGCGAGTATTAACGACAGGTGGTTTTTAATAGTTGATTTCAACGAGTCGCCCCTCATCGATACGAAAATGGCGATAGTTTACGCCCGCGATACTAGGCATTCTGTGCGTAACGATCACCACGGTTTTTCCAAGCTGGTTTACCGCCATAAACAACTCATGCACAAGTTGCGCCGAAAAGTCATCCAGATTGCCCGTAGGCTCGTCGGCAAGAAGCAGCATTGGATTGTGCGAAAGCGCCCGCGCAACGGCTACGCGCTGTTGCTCGCCGCCGCTTAATTCTTGCGGAAACCGATCGCGGCGGTGCGTTAAGCGCACGTGTTTTAACAGTTTTTCAACCTGATCTTTGATTCGTTTTTGATCGTAGCCCGCGATATAAAGCGGCAACGCGATATTGCGCTCAATCGACCACTCTTCGATTAAGCGGTAATCTTGAAACACGATTCCAAGTTTGCGGCGCAGGCGATCGATTGAGCTTTTGCTATCGGCGGGCATTTTCACGCCGCCTACGCGCAAATAGCCTTTTATCGGAGCGACCGCGCCGTAAAACGCCTTGATTAGCGTGCTTTTGCCGCTACCGCTCGCGCCCGTTACGAATATCAGATCGCCTTCGTTAATGGAAAACGAGAGATCGCGTAAAACGACTTCGCGGCTGTCGTAAGCAAGCGACAAATCTTTAGCGAAAGCGATTTCGTTAGCCATAAAGCGTCTCAATCAAAGCGTTATGCGCCAAAAAATTAGAGGGCGAATGGATTGGCTCGGACGGAAAATAAGCGACGCGATCGTTTTGCGCCAAAAGATACGCCGTTTGTAAAGCAAGCCGATCGCCCATAATTAAGCGCACAAGATAACCTTCGTTCGCAAGTTGCCACCGTCTATCGGCTTTTAGCAAAAACTTTTCCGAGTTTGCGATTAAGCCGCGCGCGATCTCGCCTTTTGGCTTGATTGCGTTTGGAAAGTCGAAATTATACGATATTGATCTCTGCGTTTGATCGCGCAGATTGGTTAAAAACAGATCGAATATCGTTTTGTTTAGTCGCCGCCAACGATCTTCGTATTTGCTACGCGTTATCGCCTCTTCGTTTGTTTTGGTCTCGATCGCCGCGTTTTCAAACTTTTTGGCGATTTCAAGGGCGCGGTTAAAATAGCTTTGGCTGTCGGTGCGAAGATGTAAAACGCCGTTTTTTTCCAATACGCGCAACGCTTCTTTAACGAAAGGCTCGCTAAAAATTCTACGATCGGGCGACTTGTCCCAAGGGATTGGAAAATGCGCGAAAACTCTTTCGGCGCAAGCGGAGGGCAGGGCGGCTAACAGCGTTTTGGCGTCGCACAAAAGCGCGGCGACGTTACCGACGCCTTGTTCTTCGGCGCGCCGAAGCAACCGCATGGCGCTTGGTCTGTGTATCTCCGCGCCAAGATGAAGTTTGTCCGAAAAGCGTTTCGCGTTTTGCAATATGTGTCGTCCGCTGCCAAAACCCGCCTCGATCCATAACTTTTTGCCGCGATCGAATTTGGCGATAAATTCGTTTGGCTCGTAAAACAGATCGCTAAAAACGACGCTTTTAATCTCGCCGAAGTTTTTGCGTATGATCGTCGCGCCGCTCGCGTTTGCAAACTCGACCAGCGCGAGTTTTACGCTTTCAAGAAACGGCGGGCGCGTCGCTTTATCGACCTTTAAGATCGTCGCGTCGTTTCGCGGCGAAAAATGAAGCAGAAAATTGCGATTTTGGGCTTGCACGCCCGCTACGCCCTCTTTGCCGATCGAGGCGAATAAAAACTTTAATCCCGCGCTTTCAAACGGCGTTTGCGCCGCCGCGAAATTCGCGGCTAAAATATGCGGCATCGTCTCCCTATTTTTTCGGTTGCGGCGGAGGCGGCGTAGCGCCTCGAACGGCTTTTTGCTGAAGCCGCGATTCTAAGCCGTCGGGATCGACGAACGTAACTTTATAAAACCGCGTCGCGCCTTCGCTCGCGATCGTTTCGCTCACGGAATTTCTTGGTTTAACCTCCGCGATTTGCGAGAAGCTGCCATCGGGCGAATCGGAAGCGTAAACGCGATAAGTTCCGCCGCCGTCCTCTTTTAACCGATTCCATTTAATATCGATTTTGCCTTTGAGCTTCGTCGTGGCGCTTAAACCCGTTACCGTGGGCGGCAACTGCTTTGTCGCAGTGATGATCGCCTCGCTTGGTCGGCTTTTTAGCCCGTCAAACGTAACCGATACGATTCTGTATTCGTACTCCGCGCCGTCGGCTAAACCGTCGTCGATAAACTCGGCGTGAAGCCTGCCTTGCAGTTTGCCCGCGATCCGCCATTCGCCGCGCTTGGAATCGCGCCGTTCCACGATGTAGCCGCTGATTCGCTCGTTGTTGTGCGGTCTAAAGATGACCTTCGCTTTGCGCGGCAGGATATTGCCGCTCGCAAGCCAACTGATAGGCTCCGGCATTGGCAGGGCGGAAGCGCCGATCGCGGCGGATTTAGCCGATTCGCGCCCGTCTTTGGTGTAATAGGAAACCGCGTAGATGTACTGCCTGCCTTGTTTTATGTCGTTGTCGTCCAGAAAGTGATTGCTGAAGCGATTATGCGATCCGCCCACGCGGGTTAGCGGCGCGGAGCTGTCGCCGCGATAAACGATATATCCCGCGACGTTGTAATCGTCGACGCCTTCCCACTCCAAGCCGATAGCGGTTCTATCGCTCATAGCATCCAAGCGCGGCGGCGGCTTGAGTTTGTTATCTACCTTGAGATCCGACGGAATTTTCGGTTGCGGAACGCACCCCGTCAATAGCGCCAAAGCGAGAAAGAACATTGCTCTCGCCAAGTATTTCATTTATACACCCCCCGTTAAGATTTAACCGCTTCAAAAACGACTCAGGAAGCGGCGCTTCCACCGCAAGCGCCTCGCCGCTAGACGGACGGCGAAGGTAGAGCCGATAAGCGTGCAAAAGAATAGCGCCGATCTTATCTTGTGCGCCCTTATATCCGTATAACCGATCGCCTACGATATGAACGCCGATCGATTGCAAATGAACGCGAATCTGATGAGTGCGCCCGCTAAATAGCTTGGCGGCGATTAGCGCTTCGCCGTTTTCCAATTGAGCAAGCTCGATAAACGCGCTTTTTGCCTCGCGCCCGTTTGGAACGACCGCCATTTTTACGCGGTTTTTCGGAGACCGTCCAATCGGGCGATCGACGATCAGATCGCGCTTCAAACCGCGATCGACAATCGCTAGATAATAGCGCCCCATTTCGCGGCTTTCAAGCTGGCGCGAAAGCGCGACGTGCGCGGCGTTTGTTTTGGCGATCGCGAGTACGCCCGTCGTCTCTTTATCGAGGCGATGAACAATTCCCAAACGCTCCTCGCCCGCGATATTTGAAAGCGCGAAACCTTTGGCTTTGAGCCAATCGACCAAAACCGCGCCCTTGTAACTTGGCGCGGAGTGCGCGACTACGCCGGCTGGCTTGTCGATTGCTAGTAGTTCGTCGTCTTCGTATAGAATCGGAATGTCGAAATCGACGCTAGGCGGCGCGTTTTCCTGCGGTTTCGGCGGCGTTTTCACGACTACGATCGCGCCTGACTTTAGCGTTTGCGACGGCTTTTTCGCGCCAATCACAAAGCCGTTTTTAATCAGTTTGAGCGCTTCGTTTCGCCCGATTTTGAGCGCGTCGGCTACAAATCTATCGGCTCTAGTTTCCAGCGAAACTTGCAATCTCATCTAGCTAGAGCTACGCGATATTCTTTGCGTTTGGCGTTGGCAAAACGTTCTGCGCGAAACTCTCGAAAAGATAGCGCGATTCGCGCGGACCGGGACTTGCTTCTGGGTGGTGCTGCACCGAAAAAAACGGAGCGTTTTTGTACTTCACGCCCTCGATCGTATCGTCGAATAGATTGATATGCGTAATATCGGCTATGTCGGATATGCTTTCAGGCACGGAATAGTTGTGGTTTTGACTGGTGATTTCCACCGCGAGCGTTTGGAGATTTTTAACGGGGTGATTTGCGCCGTGATGACCGAATTTGAGCTTATAGGTTTCGTATCCGTGCGCGATCGCGAGCAATTGGTGTCCAAGACAGATTCCAAAGATTGGAATCTTGCGATCGATAAGTTTGCGTATTTGCGCGATCTGATCTTTAAGCGCGAGCGGATCGCCCGGACCGTTGCTTAAAAACACGCCGCCAATTTCTTGGTTGTTAAAACGCGCTATAAGATCGTCCGCTTTGGCGTTGTACGGCGCGACTTCAACCTGCAAACCAGCCGCCGTTAATTCGTTTAATATGTTTAATTTCGCGCCGAAATCGTAAGCGACGACGCGCTTTGTAGCCAAAGGAGGCGGATCGTAGCTTTGCGTTTTCGCGTTCCACGCGCCGCGCGAGTGCGCGTAGGCTTTCGCGGCGCTTACTTCGCTTAAAAAGCTGTTTTGATTCATGCGCGGCGCTTTGTCCAAAACGGCGCGAAGATCGGCGTAAGAGCTAAATTCCGTCGACGCGACCGCCATCATTGAGCCGTCTTTGCGAATGATTTTTGCGAGAACTCTCGTATCGATATTGCAAACGCCGACAATGTTATTGCGCTTCAAAAAATCGCCCAAAGACTCTTCGGCGCGATAGTTTGACGGAACGCTTTGATAGTTGCGGACAAGAACGGCGCGGGCAAAAACGCCTCTGCTTTCGTCGTCGTTTTTGTTGACTCCGACCACGCCGATTTCGGGCATGGTAAAGACGATGAACTGCCCCGCGTAGCTTGGATCGGTAACGATCTCCTGATAGCCGCTTAACGAGGTGTTAAACACGATCTCGCCGCTTGCCGTGCCTTTTGCGCCAAAACTTTCGCCTTCAAGCAGTATGCCGTTTTCAAGGTATAGATAAACCGCGCTCATAACCCTAACTTTCTTAACTCTTCTTCGTAGTATTTGGCGAAAAGAATGTCGTATTCTTCCGTGCCGCGAACCACGTTGCGCTTGTAGCTTTTTAGCTTCTCATGCACTCTATTTTCGAGATCTTCTTGCCTGCGCCCGTATTCCAAAATAGCCTTGCCGATCAGGTTTTTAACGCGATTTTCGTCGTCGTAGCGGATCAGATCGCCTTCGTACAGATCGTCTAATATCTTGTGCGCCAGATTGTTTGAACGGCTGTCGCTATCGAGAATCAGCCCTTTGGTTGCGGCGATTTTGCGCTTGATTAACCAAAAAAGTTTCTTAGCGTCAAAATTTGAGACCAGCCACTCAAACTCTTTGCGCTCCTCTTTTGCCAGCCGATCTATGTTAAACAGCGCGGCGAGCGTCCCTCCGTCGTCGGCGATCGTTTTCAGAGCGCCCGCGTCTTCGAGTTCGTCTATGATGTCGTTTACTTCGCTATCGACGACGCGCTCCAGCTTGATCTCCTCGTCGAGACGCTTCAAAGCCGCGCCAATGACGGGCGCGTCTCCTTGCGTTAAGGTTACAAGCCTGCTGTTTACCAAGTCTCGGGCTATTTTTTCGGCTATGAATCTAATGTGTTCGCTTGATAGCCGCATAAGCCCTCCGAAGTGATTTTATTTTTGCATTCTACACGATCGGCGGTTAGTTTGCGTTTTTGGTCGCGTTTTGCTCCCTCGTAAAAGGCGGTCCCTTGTGCAAAATACCCGTGATTACGGCGGCGTTCGACGGCTCTATTCGGGCTAAAACGGCGGCGGCGGTTTTGGATTCTAAACGGCTTAATATGTCGGCGGCTAAGTATGGATCAAGCGCGTTCATAATTTCGCCCGCGTTGGACGCTTTCATACCGCCGTATAGATCGGTCAATTTGCCGTCTTTGGTCTCGTTGAAACGCGCCAAAAGCTCCTCTTGCGCCTTTAGCGCGGCTTCAATTTTGGCTCTTTCTTCCTCGATTGCCTTCAGATCGTCCGCGATCTTTTCCTCTCTAGCTTTTAAGACGTTGTCTTTTTCGGTCAAAATCCGTTTTGTCGCCTCGCCAAGCGCTTCAAGTTCGCCTTTGGATCGATCCAGACGATCGACTTCAAACAAAATCTCGTTTTTTCTCGCCTCGAAAATCGCGTTGCAATCGTCGGCGATCGCGGCGGCAAACAGCGCAAATCCAAAAATCGCCGCTTTCATCGTTCGCTCCTTTTCATCGTCCGCTTTCGGTAACGTAGCGCAAGTTAATCGCTACGTCGTCAAGACGTTTTTCCTCGCTTTTTTTGGCGCGAAGCGCAAGCGCCGACCGCTCTTCCAAAACGAGGCTGTTTACCTTTTCATACTCGGCTAACGCGCGTTTTAGATGAAAACGCGCCTGAAAAGCCCGCTGATGATGCGCGAAGATCTCTTTTTGCGCCGCTTTGATTTCGCGGCGATAGATCGCGCGGGTTTCCTCGAAGTTTTTCAAATCCCCAAACGCGCCGCTAATCGGCTGGGCGAGGGCGATCGTTTCGCTTTGCAGGATTTTGAGCGCGTTTTCTTTGCGCGTTAGCTCGTCTAGGATTTTTCGCAACTCTTTTTGCAACTCCTCGACTTTGGCGTTTCTGATATTGGCAAGCTGAAGGAGCGATCGCATGGTTTATCTGTAGATCGTGTCGTTGCGATCCGCGCCCGTCGAGATTAGCGCGATTTTCACGCCCGTTAGCTCTTCAAGCGCCGCGACGTAGTTTCGCGCCGTTTTTGGCAGATCGTCAAACGATCGCGCTTTAGCGATCTTATCCCAGCCCGCGAAGGATTTGTAAACGGGTTTTCCGTCGTCGTAATCGACGCATATTTTTATTTCGTCGAAGCCGTCGAATACGTCGAGTTTCATCAGAGCCAATTCGTCTACGCCGTTAATCCTGCAGGCGAATTTGGCAAGCGGCGCGTCGAACCAGCCGCAACGCCGCGCCCGTCCCGTGCTTGTGCCGAACTCTTCGCCGTTTTCGCGCAGTTTGTCGCCTATGTCGTTTGATTGCTCGGCGGCGAATGGTCCGTTGCCGACTCTCGTGCAATAGGCTTTGACTATGCCGATAACCTTGCCGATCTCTTTTGGAGAAAGTCCCGCGCCGGAACACGCGCCGCTTGCGATCGTATTGGAGCTTGTAACAAAAGGATAAGTGCCGTGATCCACATCCAGCAAAGTTCCTTGCGCGCCTTCCAATAGCGCTTTTTTGTTTGCGTCCAGCGCGTCCCACAACATTTTGGTCGTATCCGCCGCGAAAGGCAGCAGTTTTTCGCTCCAACGCGCTACGTCGCTTGCGATCTTCGCTTTGGCGGGCGGCGTTAATCCGTGCTGATCGTAACGCGACAAAATCGTTTCGACCGCGCTTTTTTGATCGGCTAAATCGCCAAGCCTAACGCCCGCGCGCGAGATTTTATCCGCATAAGCCGGCCCGATTCCGCGTCCCGTAGTGCCTATTTTTTTATCGCCCAGACTTTTTTCTTTCGCTTGATCCAGCGCGATGTGATAATCCAAAATCAAATGCGCGTTTTGGCTGATAAAAAGCCTGTTGGTCAGATCGCCAAACTGCAACGCTTCATCGATAAGCGCGTCGGGATAGATAACCACGCCGTTGCCTATGATATTGACCGCGCTTGGATTCAAAACGCCCGAAGGAATCAGATGAAGCGCGTATTTTTTGCCGTCGATTACGATCGTATGTCCCGCGTTGTGTCCGCCTTGATAGCGAATTACAAAATCGTACTTTTGCGCCAACAGATCGACGATTTTGCCTTTGCCCTCGTCGCCCCATTGAATGCCGACTATCAGATCCGCTTTACTTGCCATTATTTTCGCTTTGCTTGATTATGGGCGCAATTATAGCGCTCGCCGCAAAATCACAATCCATTCACATTGGATTTTTACTATGGCGCATCTTGTTTGGAGTAAAAAAATGAAAAAATCCTTAATTCTGGTCGCGGCGCTAACGCTTGCGCCGCTGTGTTTTGGCTACGACCGCGGCGAACATTCGCATGGCGGGCGTAGCGAGGGTCATACGGAGGCGAGCGAAGCGCAACTCGTAAGCGCTACGGGCTACGTCCGCGCTATCGACGCGGAGAGCAAAAAGCTCACGATTGAGCACGATCCGATTCCCGATCTTAACTGGCCCTCGATGACCATGCGGTTTGCCTACGAAAACGAAGGCGCGATCAAAGGGATCAAAAGCGGCGACAGAGTTAAGTTTAACTTTGTGCAACAAGGGCGCGTAAGCCTGCTAAAGACGATTGAAAAAGCGCGATAAACCTTGTCGATAAAATCGCTTGACTTTGCTATAATTTGGCTAGGAGCGCCGCGATGAGGTTTTTTCTAACGCTTTTTTTGCTTGCGGGTTTGATACAAGCCGCCGAGCGGGACGAACGCAAAATTCTGTTTTGGTACGACCCGATGTACCCTAATACAAAGTTTGACGCGCCCGGTCCTTCGCCGTTTATGGATATGGATCTTGTGCCGAAATACGCCGACGAAGAGGAGCGCGAAGGGTTTAAGGTTGATATGGCGCAGCGACAAAATCTAGGGCTAAAAACCGTCGCTGTCGCCTATAGAGAGCTTGATTTTTCACAACGCTTTCCCGCCGTTTTGGAGTACAACGGACACAAAAAGGCGATTGTCCAGCACCGCGCCGCCGGTTTTGTGGAGAAAGCCTATCCGTTAACGGTTGGCGATTACGTCAAAAAAGGCGACAAAATCTGCGACGTTACGATTGTCGAATGGACGGAGGCGCAAAGCGAATTTATCGTTACGCAAAGCCAAACTTCGCTCAATCGGCTTCGGCTTGCGGGTATGAGCGACGAGGAGATCGAGGAGCTAAGAAAGCGCGGGACGGTCAAAACGCGCTTCACGCTTAGAGCGCCGATTGACGGCGTTTTGCGGGAGCTTAATATGCGCGAGGGCATGAACTTTGAAAAATCGGGCGTGGCGGCGGTTATCGACGGCGTCGATCCGATTTGGATCAACGCGTTTATTCCGGAAAAACTCATCGGGCGCGTTGAAAACGCCAAATTCAGCGCGATCGTAGGCGATAAAGAGTACGCGCTAAACGGCGCGAAATTGTTGCCAAACGTAAATCAGGAAACCAAAACGGCAAATCTAAGAGCCGAGCTTCCAAACGCCGATCTCAAGCTCAAGCCAAACGCCAATATCGTCGTTCAAGCCGCGATCAAAAGCGAACCGACGCTTGCCGTTCCAAGCCAAGCCGTTATCGACGACGGCGTTTTGCCGCGCGTTATCGTCGTCGATAGCGAGGGCTACTTTATTCCAAAGGCGGTGAAGATCGTCGCCGAATCAAACGGGCTAACCGCGATCGAAGGAGTTCAAGAGGGCGAAAACGTCGTCGAGACGGGCTTGTTTTTGATCGATTCCGAAGCTAACATAAACGGCGCTTTGGATCGCCTCAAGCGACATGATTAACCGCGTAATAAATTCGTCGATCGACAATCGTTTTTTGGTTTTTGTAGCGGCGGCGCTAATAACCGCGATCGGCGTTTGGGCGATCAAAAACGCGCCGATCGACGCGCTGCCCGATCTAAGCGACACGCAGGTTATCGTCCAAACGAGCTACGAAGGGCAAGCGCCGCGCATAGTGGAAGATCAAATCACATATCCGCTTTCAACGCTGCTTATGGGAGCGCCACGCGCCAAAACCGTACGCGGATTTTCCGCTTTTGGCGAGTCGTTTATCTACGTGATTTTCGAGGACGGAACAGACCCGTATTGGGCGCGTTCGCGCGTTTTGGAGTATCTAAATCAGGTAAAACTGCCAAACGGCGTTACGCCTAAAATCGGTCCGGACGCGACGGGAGTCGGCTGGGTTTACGAATACGCGCTTATCGACAAAAGCGGCAAACTCGATCTGTCCGAATTACGAGATCTGCAGGATTGGTTTTTGGGCTACGAGCTTCGCGCCGTAAGCGGAGTGGCGGAAGTGGCGAGCGTGGGCGGCGCGGTGAAAGAGTTTCAGATCGTAGTCGACCCCGTGAAATTGCAGCAATACGGCGTGGAGTTTGGCGCGATCAAAGAGGCGCTTTCGCAATCCAACAGCGAAACGGGCGGCGGCGCGATCGAGATCGCCGAAGCGGAATATATGACGCTTTCAAGCGGATATTTGAAAACAATCGCGGATTTCGAGCGAATCTTGCTTAGAGGCGATCCAAGCGGCGCGAGCGTCTATCTCAAAGACGTGGCGCGGATTCAGATCGGCGCGAAGGCGAGGCGAGGCGTAACGGAACTTAACGGCGAAGGCGAAACGGTCGGCGCGATAGTCGTTATGAGAAGCGGCGCAAACGCCAAAGACACAATCGCCGCCGTAAAAACCAGATTAAACGAGCTAAAACCGTCGCTGCCCAATGGCGTGGAGATCGTGGAAACCTACGACAGAAGCGCGTTGATTGATCGCGCAATCGCCAATCTAACCGCCAAGCTTATCGAGGAGTTTTTAGTCGTCGCGCTTGTTTGCGCGGTTTTTTTGCGCCATTTGCGATCGGCTTTCGTGGCGATCGTATCGCTGCCGCTTGGCGTTTTTATCTCGTTTATCGTTATGAGTTTTCAGGGCATAAACGCCAACATTATGTCGCTTGGAGGCGTGGCGATCACAATCGGCGCGATGATCGACGCCGCCGTCGTTATGGTGGAAAACGCGCATAAGGTTTTGGAGCGCAAGCGGCGCGAGGGCGTTAAGATTGACGAGGTTGAGCGCGTAAAGCTGATCGCTTCCGCCGCAAGCGAGGTGGGCGGCGCGTTGTTTATTAGTTTGCTTATCATCACGCTTTCGTTTATTCCCATTTTCACGCTTCAGGGCGAGGAGGGGAGGCTGTTTTCGCCGCTTGCTTTCACCAAAACGTACGCAATGGCGGGCGCGGCGATCTTGGCGATCACGGTTATTCCCGTTTTGATGATCTATCTTATTCGCGGCAAAATTCCAAACGAAAACGACAACGGCTTAAACAGATTTTTGATCAAGGCGTATCGCCCCGCGCTGAATTTGGCGTTGGCGCATCCCAAAACGACAATTGCGATTGCGTTCATTGCGCTTGGAGCGACGATCTATCCCATAAAACATATAGGCGGCGAATTTCTGCCTAGAATCGCCGAGGGCGATCTGCTCTATATGCCTTCCACGCTACCTAGCGTCTCGTCGGCGCAAGCGACTAAGTTGCTGCAAAACTCCGATCGGCTTATCAAAACCATACCTGAAGTCGATACCGTTTTTGGCAAAGCGGGACGCGCCGAGACCGCCACCGATCCCGCGCCGATGTCGATGATTGAAACCGCGATCAAACTCAAGCCGAAAGAGGAGTGGCGCGAAGGCGTAACGCTAAACGACATAATCCGCGAGCTTGACGACCGCGTTCGTTTTCCGGGCGTGGCGAATCTGTGGGCGCAACCAATCAGAAGCCGCATAGATATGCTTTCAACGGGCGTGAAAAGTCCGATTGGAATCAAAGTTTCGGGGCAGGATTTGGAGACGATCGACAAAGCCGCCGAGCGTTTCGCCGCGATCGCCCGCGAAGTCGAAGGCGTTACGAGCGCGTTAGCCGAAAAATTAACGGGCGGCAGATATATCAACATTGATTTTGACCGCGAAAATCTGGCGCGTTACGATATGACGATAGCCAAAGCGCAGGAGATTGTCTCGTCGGCGATCGGCGGCAAAATCGTCGGCGAAGTCGTGGACGGAACGCGCCGCCGCCCGATAAACATTCGCCTTCCGCAGAGCTATCGCGGCAGCGTTTCGGCGCTCAAAGATATGCCCGTAATAACGCCAAACGGACGGCTGATAACGTTAAGCGACATAGCAAACATAACGGTAGGCGCGGGCGCTCCAATGCTAAAAAGCGAAAACGCCCGCTTAAGCGCGTGGGTATACATCGACGTTCGCGGGCGCGATCTTGCCTCCGTCGTAGAGGACATACGATCAAAAATCGCCGATCGCGTCGATATGACGGGCGTTAGCGCGAGCTTCGCGGGGCAGTTCGAGCTTTTGCAACGCGCAAACGAGCGGCTTTCGACGATGATCCCTTTTACGCTGGCGATCATATTCGTTTTGCTTTTTACGGCTTTCAAGAGATTTGACGAGGCGGCGCTGATAATGTGCGTCGTTCCTTTCGCGCTAATCGGCGGCTTTTGGCTTTTGTATCTGGCGGGCTGGAACTTTTCGGCGGCGGTCGGCGCGGGTTTTATCGCTTTGGCGGGTTTGGCGGCGGAATTTGGCGTGGTTATGCTGATCTACCTAAAATCCGCCGTGAAAAATTCGCCGCGTCTCGTCGCGGACGCGGAATCGCTGGACGAAGCGTTGCGTTACGGCGCGGTTCAACGGGTGCGCCCAAAAGCGATGACGGTAACGGTGATTATCGCGGGATTGCTGCCGATTATGTTTGGCGACGGCGCTGGTTCGGAAGTGATGAGCCGCATAGCCGCGCCAATGGTTGGCGGTATGATTAGCGCGCCTTTGCTCTCTATGTTTGTCGTCCCCGCGGCGTATAAGCTGCTTTTGCTTAAGCGCATGAAAATCAAAAACCCGTCGTAATCCGCTTATCTACCTCAATTTCGCGCCAACTAAAACTTGCTCAAACGCGCATCTCCATCCCCGCAAAGGCGAGTATCCAGATTGAAAAGCCAAACAACGATCGCCTTAAATGCCAGATTCCCGCATGCGCGAATATGGCGAGGTGGCGCAAATATGGGCGGGAGGTAAACGCGGTCGGCGTGAAAGAAGGCGCGAGAACATTCGCGGATTTTGCGAAATCTTTACCAAGTTTTGACGAGTCTTGATAGAAGGTTTGGATATAATCGCGCCATTTCGCCAAAGGCTTGTATGGAACTGCGTCAGCCCGAAAAAGGGTATCGCTACAACACCGATTCGATTTTGCTCTATCGTTTCGCGTCGCAAAGGCGGCTTAGCGGTTCGCTTTTGGACGTGGGGTGCGGTTGCGGAATCGTCGGTTTGTTGCTGGCTAGAGACTTTGGCGCGTCGCTTGTCGGCGTGGATATTCAGGAGGAAATGGTGAGTTTTGCCGTTCAAAACGGAGCGTTAAACAACATCAAGGCGCGTTTTTTCGCCGCCGATTTTCGCAAGTTTGATATTGGCGAAAAGTTTGACGCGATCGTGTGCAATCCGCCTTTTTATAGCGCAAAAACCGCCGCGAGCGCCGATCCGTCGCTCAAACTAGCGCGATACGCCTCCGCGCTTCCAATCGAGGACGTTTTGCGCCGCGCCTCCCGCCTGCTCAAGTCAAACGGCGAGCTGTTCTTTTGCTACGACGCGTCAAAAGTTTCGTCGCTGTTCAAAACGATGGGCGATCTGCGCTGGAAAACGCGCGCGATTCAATTCGCGCACAAGACAAGCGGCGAAAAGGCGCGACTGGTCTTTATCCGCGCCGATAAAACGCCCGCGAAAGCGACGGAGGTTTTGCCGCCGCTCATTTTACGCGACGAAAACGGAATAAACGCCGATATACGCGCAATCGGCAAAAAAGCGGGGACGTTATGCGTGGCTTAATCAAACAAGACGGGTTTAATTTCGCCTTCGATCCGCGCGCGTGCGAAAGTTGCGCCTCCAAATGTTGCGCGGGCGAAAGCGGCGACGTGTTTGCGAGCGACGACGAGATCGCCGCGATCGCCGCGTTTTTGGGCGAAGACGAAACGGCGACGCGAGGCATATATTTTCGCAAAGCCCGAAACGGCTGGTTAGCCAAAGAGCGCCAAACAAAGCGCGGTTTTGAGTGCGTTTTTTTGGGCGCTAACGGTTGCGAAATCTACGCGGCGCGCCCCGCGCAATGCCGAACGTTTCCGTTTTGGAACGGCATGAACGAGCGGTTGGATTGGTTGGCGCAAGAGTGTTTGGGAGCGGTTATATGAAACGCCTTTTTATTTGCTTAATTTTAGCGTTTTTGGCAATCGTAAGTTTTGCGGCGGAATATAGCCGCGATCTGTACGAAATGTTGGCTACGGACGCGCAAAACAGAATGGATCACAACGCGTCCGCCGCCTATCGCCGCGTCATATACATAAACGAAGGCGATAAACTTAGCCGTTACCGCTGGATCGAAACGCTGTTAATAGCGCAAAACTACGACGAAACAATCCAAGAGGCGACCGCCGCGCTTAAAAAAGACGACGACGTTTTTTTGCGTCGCGTTTTGGCTGCGAGTTATTACGCCAAAGGCGATCTGAAAAACGCGATCATAAACGCCAAAGCGCTGGCGAAAAAAGAGCAAAGCCTAGACGCATATTTACTGCTTGGCGATCTATACGCGCTAAACAAAGAAAGCGCCAAAGCGCTTAAAGCGTACAGGAGCGCTTACGCGATTGCGCCAAACGAAGTCGCGCTTGACAAAATGGCGACGATACTAGCCAATAATCTTGGCAAACCAAAAGACGCGATTGCGTATTACGAAACCCACATTTCCGAACGCGGATGCGGCGAATTTCTTTGCGCAAGACTCGCCTCGCTATACGCTAAACTTAACGACGCAAGCGGCGTGGCGCGCACATATAAACGCATTTATAAATTGCGCCCAGATCGCGTAATCGGCGAGAAAATTATCGAGTTGTATCTCGTCGACAAAGACTACAAATCGCTTAGCGCGTGGCTTGAAGAGACGCGCTTCAACGACGATATACTGCTTGAGCTATACCGAAACGACAAACGCTTTGACAAAGCCGCCGCAATCGCCTCAAAACTTTACAGATCAAGCGGCAACATAGACTATCTGGCTTTAAGCGCTATGTTTGAATACGAAGCGGGAGACGGCGCAAATAAAGAGCTTGCCAAACGCGCCGTCGACGCGCTTGAAAAAGTCGTCGCAAAAAACCGACACCATATATATCTTAATTATTTAGGCTATATTTTAATCGATCACGATCTGGACGTAGAGCGCGGCGTGGAATACGTCGAACAGGCGCTAAGAATCGAACCCGACAACGTTTATTACGTCGATTCTTTAGCGTGGGGATATTTCAAGCAAGGTCGCTACAAAGAAGCCTACGATCTAATCGTGAAAGTAACCGCCAAAAAAGAAGACGATCCAACAGTGCAAGAGCATTACAACGCAATCAAAGAAAGCTACGAAAAATCGTTAATAGAAAGTTCCCGATGATACTCGACGAAATAGTTAGATTTACCCGCGAAAAACTAAAAGAGCGCAAAGCGGCTATGCCCGAAGAAACGTTAGGTCGCGCTATGGCGTTAAATCCGTTTTATCCGCTTGATACGATCGCGGCGCTAAAAAAAGAAGAAAACAAACCGCTTAAAATTATCGCCGAAGTTAAAAAAGCAAGCCCCTCTCGCGGCGATATATGCGAAAATTTTGACCCGATCGCAATCGCAAACGATTACGAAAAAGGCGGCGCGGCGGCGATCTCCGTTTTGACCGAGCCGCGCTGGTTCAAAGGCGATTTGGAATATCTTTCGCTCATTCGCAGGCATAACCGTCTTCCGCTTCTACGCAAGGATTTCATCGTCGATCGCTATCAACTGCTTGAAGCGCTGGTTTACGGCGCGTCTTTCGCGCTTTTGATCGCTAGAGTGCTTACGCTAAAAGAACTTTCGTCATTGCTGGAACAGACGCGAAACTTAGGCATGGAAGCTCTCGTGGAGATTCACGACAAAGCCGATTTAAGCAAAGCGATCGCGGCGGGCGCTACGATCATCGGCATAAATCATCGCAATCTGGACACGCTGGAAATGGATATGAGCCTCTCCGAAAAACTCATCGCGCTAATTCCGCAGGGCAAAATCGTCGTCGCGGAAAGCGGTTTATACGCGCGCGAACAACTTTTGGAACTTAGCGAAATCGGCGTAGACGCATTTTTAATCGGCGAACACCTTATGCGTCAAGACGATCGCGCCGCCGCAACGCGGGCGCTAACGGAAAATTTATGTATCGTTTAGCGCCGCTAATCGTATTTCTCGTCTGCGTTTTGCTGTTCATATCGGGAGCGCGTCATTTTGCGCCTTCGCCTTTGGAGCTTTTGCTTGGTCGCGGCGAGCGCGTCGAAATCAAGACGATAAAAACGCGGATCGCCGCGCCGCAAGAGATAGTCGTCAAGTCCGCCGAAACCAACGAAACCGCCGAGATCAACGCGAGCGCCGCCGAAATCGTCGAAACAACCGAAACCGACGCGGACAGTATCGACGCCGATTTGCCGCTAGAGCCAATCGATGCCAACGCGCCGCCAACCGAAGAGATCGCGCCGCCAAATCCGCCGACTCCGCCAAAACTCGACGCTTTGCAAAAACTGCTAACCAATTTAGGCTATCCATTCGCAAGCGGCGATCTGCAGACAAAATCGTGCGCCAACGGGCAGACGTGCGCGATCGACGGCGTTTTGCGCGGACTGAATTTTTCAGAGCTATACTGCCGCGCCGCCGCGTTTGCTCACGGGCGCGAAATGCCCAAATACGCGCCAAACCCGACGCAAAGTTTTGAGGCGCTGCAATTTTGGTTAAGCAAAAAACCCGTCGGATTAGACGCGATCTATCTCGCAAGCGAACCGTTTGTCTTAAGCGGATCGCTCTATACGGAGCGCGGCGCGTTAAAAGGCGCTTTGTCGCTTTCATACAACGCGCGCTGGCGTTTTCCGTGCAACATAGACGAAGGCTGGCAAAACGTCTCGCTCCCGCTTCGTTGCGCGGTAAGAAGGTGGCAAAACGCGCTTGATTGCTCGCTGGATCTCCGCGCTTTGATCGAATCGTTAAGCGGCGTTGCGGCAAAGGCAAGCGAACCCGAAAGAAAAAAGCAAATCGACGATCTGCGCGAAAACCTGCAAGAGCAGTTCAAGCACAGAATCAGAGAGCGCCCGAATATCGAGGAGATCGATCTGCGCTACCTTTTCTAATCCAGCTTTCTCGCTCGTTTCAGCGCCGAATGCAAAACCTGCCCCTTTGTCATTCCGCGCGTAGTCGCAGAATCCACTTTCTCGCGTATCTAGTAATTCGCGCAATTGCATCCGCGCGCTCAAAACATACCTTCGTATTAACCGCGCCCTCCCATCCCTCCGCGCCATCTCCGTCATTCCGCGCGTAGTCGCGGAATCCAAACATCGCGTAGCGATAACAAGCGCTTACAATTGGCGATTGATCCGCGATTGTCTTAAATGCTAGATTCTGCGACTTCGCGCGGAATGACAAGCGGGCGCGGGGTTTATGCGATCCGATTGCTTTTTACTGATTTTGCGCCTTTTTGCGAAAGTTCAACTTATGCCGTCATTATGCGCGAAGTCACAGAATCTAGTATTTAGGCGATCTCAAGCCAATCGTTATTCGCAAGTCTCTAATTTTTTATGTTTGGATACCAGCTTTCGCGGGAATGACGAGCGGACGCTAGAATTAGTAATAGCTTTTTCATTATTTTTCTCCCAAAAGATCGTCTATATTAAACGTGCATAAAGCGCGATAATCCTTGCTTAGTCTTGGAAGCTCATAAACTCCGCCAGATAGAGCTTTATCGTAAGCGAAAAATGCTTTTATTCTCTCTTTTGTGTTGAATTGAACGGTCTTAAAAGCGGTTGTCGTTATGATACTGTGATCAATAAGAATAGGTTCATTCATAAGAGTAGCTTCATCTTCAAAATACCAATTGCACGCTTGCGCCGCCTCAACAAGTTTCGTGGTTTCCTTTGCTTTACTCGGATCTTGAATCGCGATCTGAAAAGCCCTCGCTCCTTGAAACCCAATCTCAGTTACGATCCTATGATCGTCTTTGTATTTGAATATCAACCAGCGTTCCACATCGTCTCTAACGCCGTTATTGTTTGAATCAATTCCAAGAAGCGTCGAATCATTCACTTTCGGATCGGGATACGGCGGCAAAACAAACCCGTTCACAATCTCCCCGCCCTCTTTTGTATAACCCGACGAAATGTTCTCTTCAGAGCTTGCGGAGGATTTTGCGTCCGATTTGCTTTCGCAACCGCTAAAGCCAACCGTCAAACCCAAAACCAACGCCAACGCCGCCGCAATTGCCTTCCATCCCATAATAACCGCCTTTTTAGAGCTTAATTAAAATCATCATTATATTTGAAAATGTTTGTTTAATTCGCTCGCGTTTTAGGAGAGGGCAAAAAGCGGCGGAGCGTCGAATTTTGGCAAAGCGTCGAATACTTTCCAAGTATCAAAGCCGTTCAGATAAGCGCATGTAAAGGCGGCGCGAGGATCAAAATCGCCGCTTGGAACGTAGATTTTCGCCCACGGCGCGACTCGGCGAATAAAGGCGATCGCCTCTTTAGCTTCGTCGTCGTTTGCGCGATCAAAAATTAGCGCTCTTTCGCCGTTTGATATTGGAAAAACTCTAAAGCGATCAAGCTCCGCTAGGCGATCAAATCTAAGCGTCGCCGAAAATCGCCGCGCAAATGCGATTGAATCGCGCAGTTCAGGCAAAAACAACGACGGCAACGCCAGCGCAAAACGCCTGCCCTCGTACAATATATCCGTCCGCAAAATCGTCTCGCGCGCAATCGCAATCGGCGGCGCTTCGCCATTTGCGCTAAACGGCTCTATATGGATCGCCGCCTCGATTAAATCGGTTTGCTCTCCGCAGATAAAAAGCGGCGCGAAAGCATCTTTTCGGCTAAGAAGCGCGATTGCGTCTTTGCAGCTTGGATCGACCGCGACTCGTTTGTCGGCGATCACGCTTTTTGCGATTGCGGCGCTTGTTTTGGTTGCGCGAAAAACGGGGATATTGCGCTCAATCAGTAGATAACGCGCCAGCGACGAGAGCGATCTGTTCATATCGTCGACCGCGATCCACGCTATTTCGCCGTCTTTTGGCTGAAGCGATCGCTCGAAAACCGCCGCGAACGCGCCGTTTGCAATCGCCGCGTTTAACGCCGATTCGTCGCCGCTATGAAAATAGCAATCGCCGCGTCTCGTCGTTTGCGGCGAGAAACTAAAACCGCCAATCGCCTCGATTGACGGAGCGTTTAGCAGTCTGCCGCGCGCAACCTCGACAAGCGAGGCGATTTTCATTTAATCGGCGTTCCGTTAGCTACGGCGGCGTCGGGACGCGCAAGCCGCAAGCCGTTTTCATCCTTTGCCGCCAGTACCATGCCGTTGCTTTCATAGCCCATCAATTTGGCGGGTTTGAGATTGGTTACGACGCAAACTTGCGTACCCACAAGAGCTTCGGGCGCGTAAAACTCGCCGATTCCAGAGACGATTTGGCGCGGTTTGCCTTCGCCCAGATCGACTTTCAAAAGCAGAAGTTTGTCGCTTTTTTCAATCTTTTTCGCTTCCGCGACCAGACCGACTTTCATCTCGATTTTCTTAAACTCGTCGATTGTAATCAAGCCTGATTTCTCGTTGGCGGCGCTTGTCGCTGTCGGCGCTTCGGCTAAACGTAGCGAATCGACCCGCTCGAAAAGCGGCTCTTGCGCCTTGAGCGCGAACGAGGCGATCCAACCGCCTTGATCGATTAGCGCTTTTCGCGTCGGCGCGTTGATCGCAATCCCAAGCGCTTTGGCGATTAGATCGGCGTTTTTCGGCATAATCGGCGACAAAAGCGTCGCGCCTTTGGCAAGCAAATTGGCGATAAAAACCAGCAACTCGGCGACTTGATCGGCTTTGGCGTCTTTCATCTTTTCCCAAGGTTTGAAGTCGTTAATCGCTTTGTTGCCAATGGCGAAAATTTTCCACAACTCCTCCAAATAGCGATGCAACTGCAACGCTTCAAACAGCGGATCAAGCGAGGCTATCAGAGCGTCGATCTGCTTTTTTTCCTCGCCAAAACGCGGCAGATTGACCGCTTTGATATTCAGCGCGAAGTACTTTTCCGCCATGCCCAGCAGACGATTTAGCAGATTGCCCAGATCGTTTGCCAGATCGGAGTTTATGCGATCGATTAACGCCTTTTGCGCGAAATCGCCATCCTGTCCAAACGGCACGTCGCGGAGCATAAAATATCTGAACTGCTCCAGCCCGTAAGCATCCGCCACCTCGCGCGGATTGATGACGTTGCCTTTTGATTTGCTCATTTTCGCGCCGTCTCGCGTCCACCAGCCGTGCGCGGCGATTCGTTTTGGCAGCGCGAGATTAAGGCTCATCAAAAACGCGGGCCAATAGATTGCGTGAAAACGCAAAATATCCTTGCCGATAACGTGCGTCGCGTTAGACCAAAAGCGCGTATTTTTCTCGTCCGTTCCCCAGCCAAGCGCGGTAACGTAATTCATCAGCGCGTCGAGCCAAACGTATATCACGTGTTTTGGATCGTCGGCGCTTTTTGGCAGTTTGATTCCCCATTCAAAAGTCGTGCGCGTAATGGACAAATCCTCAAGCCCGCCCTGAACAAAGCGAATCACCTCGTTGCGCCGCGATCTGGGCAAAATCAGATTTTCGTCGCTTTCGTACCATTTAAGCAACCGATCTTGATAAGCGCTCATTCTAAAAAAGTAGTTTTCCTCTTTTAGCAGTTCCGTCGGCTTGCCGCAATCGGGACACGCGCCGCCTTCCAATAGTTGCGAATCGCTCCAAAACGTTTCGCACGAAACGCAGTAGCGCCCCTCGAAATCGCCTTTGTATATGTCGCCGTTTTTGAGCATGATCTCGAAGGCTTTTTGAACGCCCGTTTCGTGATCGAAATCCGTCGTGCGGATAAAGCGATCGTAAGTAATGTCAAAATAATCCCATAATCGCTTAAATTCGCCGCTGATTTTGTCGGCGTAAGCCTTTGGAGTTTCGTTTTTCGCTTTCGCCGCCTGCTCTATTTTTTGCCCGTGTTCGTCCGTTCCCGTGAGAAAATAGACCTCGCGCCCTCTTAATCTTGCCTCTCGCGCCAAAACGTCGCTGATAATCGTGGAATATGCGTGTCCGATATGCGGAACGTCATTCACGTAGTAAATAGGACTGGTTACGTAAAACCGATCGCTCATTGCCCGCCTTTGTAGTGATTGGCGCGATTATACGCTAAAGAGGCTGTGCGCGGGCGCGATTTTCGTTTCGTTTTTTTTGACTCTGGCGGATAGCGGCGGACGCGAATCGTCGTCGAAACTAATCGAGCAAAACGCGCAACGCCTGAAGCGAGCCTTGCGCCGTGAGATCGCACGTAACGGGCGTAAGCGAAACGTATCCGCTAATCACCGCTTCGTAATCGCCGTTGTCTGTGGG
This sequence comes from Helicobacteraceae bacterium, assembly GCA_031276985.1. GTDB lineage: Bacteria > Campylobacterota > Campylobacteria > Campylobacterales > SZUA-545 > JAIRNH01. The sequence continues at coordinate 37,777 of JAISMA010000192.1, forward strand.
CAAAAAATCAAACGGATGCGATCCGAGCCAAAAGTACTCCTCGCCGCGCGGATTTACGCGCCTAGAAGC
>JAISMA010000220.1 GCA_031276985.1 Helicobacteraceae bacterium
CCCACCAAAAACGCCGCGCTCGCCGCGTCTATGTTTTCGGTTAGCATTAGCCGCCTAGCTTCGTTTAACCGCAATTTCTTTTGAAATTGCAACGGACTCATAGTCGTTAGCGCGTGAAAATGGCGATAAAAATTCGAGACGCTCATGCCGCTGTGAGTCGCTAATTTATCAACGCTAAAAGAACGAGTAAAGTTTTCTTTAAGCCAATCAGCCGCCCGCGCGATTTTGTAGCTTTGGCTTTCTGACGAACCGATCGCCCTCAATTGCGCGCCGCAATCGCTCATAAACAGACGATACAGGATTTCGCGTTGAATTAAAGGCGATAAAATCGGAATATCTTCGGGCTTATCCAGCAGTTCAACCAGCCGCGTAACAGCGCTAATTAGCGGCGTTGTTACCGCGCCAAGCGCAATGCCCCGTCGCGTTTGCCTCGCGGCGATTGTTGGCAGAGCTTTATCTGCGCTTAAACGCGCAATTTCGGCGCTATCAAGCTCCAGCGTCAATCCCAGATACGGCTTATCTTCGCTCGCTTCGATAATTTGCGCCACAAGCGGCAAACGCATAGAGCAAAACAGAAAACTATTATAGTCGTACTCGTATGCTTCCTCGCTCAAAAATACGCGCTTTGTCCCCCGCCCGATCAGGCACACGCTTGGCGCAAGCTCGTAACTTGTCGGTTTTGTCTGCGTTTTGAAGCGATAAAGGCTTAAATTTAGCTTAGCGGCGTTCAATTGGCTATCCGCGCCGCGCTCGATCGCCGCCGCAAGCCGCGCTTGATAGTCGCTTAAATCATTGGTCTTTGGCGATAAATTCGCGTTTTTTAACGTCATAACGCTCCTTTTGTTTTTACGTACATAATTTTGCCGTATATTTAAGCCGATCGCGGCAATCTTTGTAGAATTAGGCAATAATTTAAGAGAATCGTTCTACCTACGCCGCGTTTTAAGAGCTACAATATTTCGCGTTTGCAAACCAGCCAAAAACCAAAAAGAGAAAGGCAAACGGCAATGGCTTTAGCTAACGAAAAAAACGCGGTAAGCGGCGCGAAAACGCCAATTCTCATCACTTACTTTTCATGGAGCGGCAATACGCGTGAAATAGCAAATGAGATTCGGCGGCAAATCGGCGGCGATCTATTTGAAATTAACGCGCTAAATCCATATCCCACAGACTACAACGAATGCGTAACACAGGCGAAAAAAGAGTTGGATAGTTCCGCTCGTCCGCCGCTTGTAGCGAAAGTAACAGATATAGCGTCTTACGATACGGTTTTTATCGGTTATCCTAATTGGTGGGATACTATGCCGACGCCTCTATTTACCTTTTTAGAAACGCATGATTTAAGCGGCAAAACAGTAGCGCCGTTTTGTACGCATGGCGGCGGAGAATTTGGACGCAGCGTAAAGGATTTGAAAAAGTTATGCGCGAATGCCGTTTTCGTCAAAGGAATAGCTATCAACGATAGTTTAGTAAAACGCTCGAAAGAGAATATTACTGGGTGGTTAAACGATATTGCATCCGTCTGAATTAAAACCAAAAACATTGAAAAAGGAAAAATATGGATTACATAACGCTTAACAACGGCGTTAAGATGCCAATTATCGGGTTTGGTGTTTATCAAATCCCTGATTTGAACGAGTGCGAAAAGTGCGTTTTGGACGCAATAAGCATTGGTTATCGCTCGATAGACACGGCGCAAAGTTACAAAAATGAAGAAGCCGTGGGCAGCGCGATACAAAAATGTGGCGTCAAAAGAGAAGAACTTTTCATCACCACAAAGCTGTGGCTTTCCAATTATGGCTATGAAAAGGCGAAAAAATCCATAGATAATTCGCTTCGCAGGCTGAAAATAGATTACGCCGATTTGCTACTTATACATCAGCCGTTTGCGGATTATTACGGGGCGTATCGCGCGCTTGAGGAAGCCTACAAAGACGGAAAAGCCCGCGCCATAGGCGTAAGCAATTTCTATCCCGATCGTCTTGCGGATATAGTTTCGTTTGTCGATATTAAGCCGCATGTTAATCAAATAGAAACGCACGTCTTTTGCCAACAGAAAAAGGCGCGGGAAGTCGCGTCAAAATATGGCGTTCAAGTCGAGTCATGGGCGCCGTTTGCGGAAGGGCGAAACGGATTTTTTACAAATGAAATTTTGCGTGAAATCGGCGCAAAATATAGCAAAAGCGTAGCGCAAACAGCTCTTAGATTTCTCATTCAAAACGGCGTTGCTGTTATACCAAAATCCACGCGCAAAGAGCGCATGGCGGAAAACTTTGACGTTTTCGACTTTACTCTTTCCAAAAGCGATATGCAAGAAATCGAAACGCTGGACAAGGCGGAGAGCCTGTTTTTCCGCCATGATACGCCCGAAACGGTAGAAATGTTTGTGGATTTCATCAAAACAAGAGGAGATTGTTGATGAAAAATATCCATGTAAACCGCATTTTTATCACTCTTGTTTTGCCATTATTGTGCGCTTTGTCTTTTTTAGGATGCGCGCAAAAATCCCCTCTTAAAAACGCGGCTTTGGTTATTGAAAAACAGGGCAGTTTTGCCGTCGGCGGAAGCGTAACGCGGCAGGAAGGCGTTTATAACAGCGACGGATTTGACAATTTCAAGCCATATCCCGCAGGACAAACTTATCACGGCGATCATGCTTACGTTTTTTATCAAATACCGAAAGAGGCGAAAAAACTGCCTCTCGTATTTCTCCACGGCGCGGGGCAATCTTCCAAAACATGGGAGACGACGCCCGACGGACGCGATGGTTTTCAAAATATATTTTTGCGTAAAGGTTTTAGCGTTTATCTGGTCGATCAGCCGCGTAGGGGCAGAGCGGGACGAAGCGCTGTCGCGTCGAATATAGAACCTATCGCGGACGAGCAAATGTGGTATGAGATATTTCGCATAGGCGCATATCCTGATTTTCACGAAGGCGTTCAATTCCCCAAAGACAACGAAAGTCTCAACCAATTTTTCCGCCAAATGACGCCCAACACGGGAGCGTTTGACGCCGAGATCGTAAGCGACGGCATATCGGCACTTTTTAATGAAATAGGCGCGGAAAATTGGCGCGTACGGCTGGCGTTGGCGCGGTTGTTTGTTGAGGCGATTAACCGTTATGGCGGCGACGCAACGTTGATTGAATTGCCTAAAATCGGCGTATATGGAAATACGCATTTTCCAATGTCCGATTTGAATAATCGACAAATTGCCAATCTGCTTTCGGATGGGATAAGCAAAAAAGGACTTGAGTAATGGACGGATTTATTCGTTAATTCGGGCTTTGTCTTTTGGGCTTTGGTTTCAAAGCAGAGTTAATTTCGCATATCAAATCACAAGGAGGAAACGAGAACAAATAAATGAAAAAAGTAACGATTGTTTCGGAAGGCGGATGTTCAATAAAATTGAACAGATAAACAATGAAACGGATTTGAAATTATCAAGCCGTTCAAAACTAAAAGGAGAAAACAATGTTTAAGTCAAAATCAAAAGCGCTGTTTGCCGCGATTGCGGTAACAGTTTTAATAAGCGCGGTTAGCGTAGCTAACGCGGCTGGCGCGGCAAACGCGCAAAATAAAGGAGCGACGGTGATTGCGGATAACAAAAAAGTAACGGCGGGCAGAGATCAGCTTGGGTCTTTGGCTCCAAAATTCGCCGAACTTAACGATGACGTTTTGTTTGGTCAAGTATGGTCGCGGGAGGCGGAACTTTCGCCGCGCGATCGAAGTCTGGTAACTATCGTATCGCTTATCGCGAGCGGTAATTTTCCGCAGTTGAAATTTCATCTGCAAAAGGGAAAAGACAACGGGCTTTCAAAACAGGAAATTGTCGAAGTAATTACGCAGCAGGCGTTTTATTCCGGATGGCCAAAAGCGTGGAGCGCATTTAGTATCGTAAAAGAAGTGTATGGCGAAAACGATACGGCAAAGCATATAAACCTTGCAAATTCGACCATTTTTCCGCTTGGCGAACCCGTAAATCCAAAATGGTTCAAAGGCAGGGCGTGGTTGCATGGTATTTCAACGCAAAATCCGTTCAACACGCCGATATTTAACGTAACTTTTGAGCCCGCCGCGCGCAATCATTGGCATTCGCACGACGTCGGTCAGATTTTGCTCGTAACCGGCGGCGAGGGCTGGTATCAGGAGCGCGGCAAAACGGCGCAAAAACTTAAAGAGGGCGACGTGGTCAACATCGCCGCTAACACGCAGCATTGGCATGGAGCGACAAAAGATAGTTGGTTTGTACATTTGGCAATCAATCAAGGGGAATCCAAATGGTTTGAGCCCGTGTCGGACAAAGATTACAACAGCCTAGATCAATAAACCCAAAGGAAAGAAGAGAAAACAATGTTTAAGTCAAAACCAAAAACGCTGTACGCCGCGATCGCGGTAACGGCTATAATAAGCGCGGTTAGCTTGGCTAACGCGCAGGAAAAAGGAGCGGTAATGAAAAAGACGGCAGAAACGGAAGGTTATACCTTTCAATTAAGCGACAAGGTATCGCGCCAAAAGGTAACATTCAAAAACCGTTATGGAATTACCTTAACGGGCGACTTGTATATTCCCAAAAATCGCGGGGACAAACCTTTGCCCGCGCTGGTTATCAGCGGTCCGTTTGGCGCGGTCAAAGAGCAATCGTCGGGATTGTACGCCAATCAAATGGCGGAGCGCGGCTTTGCGGCGCTGGCGTTTGATCCGTCCTACACGGGCGAAAGCGGCGGCGACCCCCGAAATGTGGCGTCGCCCGATATTAACACCGAAGATTTTAGCGCGGGAGTGGATTTTATCGGCTTGCAACCTTTTGCGGACAGAAACAAAATCGGCATTATCGGCATCTGCGGTTTTGGCGGTTTTGCGTTAAACGCGGCGGCAGTTGATAAACGGATTAAAGCCGTTGCAACCGCAAGTATGTATGACATGACGAGGGTTATGTCAAAGGGTTATTTTGACGCGCTAACGCCCCAGCAGCGCGCGCAAACATTAGAGCGCTTGAGCCTGCAACGTTGGAAAGACGCGCAAGCGGGAACGCCGACTTTAGCGCCCAAAGAATTGCCTGAAAAGATAGAGGGCGGCGAACCGCAATTTGCAAAGGATTATTTTGCTTATTACAAAACGGCGCGGGGTTTTCACGAGCGCTCAATAAATTCAAACGGAGCATGGACGGTTACCACGCCGCTTTCATTTATGAATATGCCAATTCTCGCATACGTTAAAGAAATTTCGCCGCGACCAATACTTGTGATCGCGGGGGAAAAGGCGCATTCGCGCTATTTCAGCGAAGATATTTATAAAGCGGCGGGCAAACCAAAAGAGTTAATGATTATACCGAGCGCCGTTCATGTGGATTTATACGATCGCCTCGACGTTATTCCATTCGATAAATTAGAAGCCTTTTTCAAGAAGAATCCGAAATGAAAAAGCCATATATCATTAAAAACGTTTTGCGCTTAAGTTAATCTCTGGCTAAAGCGTCGATCGGATTTAGATTAGCGGCGTTACGGGCTGGCGCGTAACCAAACAATATGCCCGTAGCCGACGAGAAAAACAAAGCCGCCAAGATCGCGTTGGTCGATAATATCATCTTAAAATCAGCCGTTAAACTATTAAATACAAGCGCGAGCGCTAATGAAAGCATAACTCCTATAAAACCGCCGATCAAAGAGAGCAAAACGGCTTCCGAAAGAAACTGCAATAATATATTTTTACGTTTAGCTCCAATCGCCATTCTAACGCCGATCTCTCTTGTTCTTTCGGTTACGGACACAAGCATTATATTCATCACTCCCACGCCGCCTACGACAAGCGATATAAACGCGATCGACGATATTAAAAGCGTCAAAGAGTTCATCATATCTTCCATTATCTTCTGTACGCTGTCGCTATTAAGCGTGAAAAAATCCTTTTTGCCATGAACGGCGGTTAAAACTTTTATCAAATTTTCTTCGGCTAAATGCGAATTGATCGCATCTGATATTTTCACCGTTATTCCAGCTATATCTTGGCTTCCTATCACCTTATACATTGCGGTAACGTATGGAATATATATCTCAAGATTGGAAGTTGGAGGTCCAAATTCGTCTTCTTTGGACATTACGCCGATTATCTTTAACGGTTGTCTATTAAAAATAATAATCTCTCCGATCGGATCGCGTTTGCCAAAAAGCGTCTTTTTGGTATTGGCGTCGACAATGGCGAGCGCCGCCGCGCTTTTAACTTCTGAAACGTTAAATCTTCTGCCCGATTCAAGTTTTTGTCCGTTAAGTTCTAAAAATTCCGCGCTAACGCCCTGCAACGAAGCCTGCGCCGTTTTGTTTTTGTATATTATTAAACCTTCGTGAGTTACGATCGGGCTTACGTTATCGACGTAACTCAACCTTGATAATATATCCGCGTCGCTTGGTTTCAGCGTTTTTATTTTGCTTGCGTCTTTGTCTCCAAATCCAGCGCCCGGAAATATGTAGACTGTATTTGTTCCTATCGATTTTATTCTGTCCATAATGTTCTCTTTTGATCCTTCTCCAAGCGCTATAACGCAAACGACGGAAGTTATGCCTATAATAATGCTTAACATAGTGAGAAACGATCGCATTTTATGCGCCGTTACGGCTTTAACGGACGACTTAAAACTTTCGGCAAATTGTCGCGCAAAATAGTTAAAACTATTTTTAATTTCCGACGGCTTCGCTTTGTCATGCGCGTATATATTTGCGGCGTTTCTTGTATCTGAAACAATATTTCCGTCTTTAATTTCGATGATTCTATTAGCGTGGGAGGCGATCTTTTGATCGTGAGTTACTAAAATAACCGTGCGTCCGCTTTTATGCAAATCCTTAATAATCTCCATAACCTTTTCGCCGCTTTTGCTATCAAGCGCGCCCGTAGGTTCATCCGCCAATATAATATCGCCGCCGTTCATAAGCGCGCGCGCAATGCTAACTCTTTGTTGTTGCCCTCCAGAAAGTTCGTTTGGTTTGTGTAGCGCCCGATCGCCCATATTCAAATCGCTCAATAACTTTTGTGATTTTTCCTCTCTAGTTTTGGCGTCTAAACCATAATATATCGACGGGAGAACGACGTTTTCTAACGCGCTTAAATCCGATAAAAGATTGTATCTTTGGAATATAAATCCAAACGTTTTGCATCTTAGTTCCGCTCTTTTATCGGCGCTTGTGTTTGCGATCTCTACGTCGTTAATTTTATATGAGCCAGACGAGGGTAAATCCAAGCAACCAAGAATGTTTAACAGCGTCGATTTTCCAGAGCCTGATTGCCCTATGATAGCTACAAAATCGCCTCTATCGATCGCCAAAGTTATGTTTTTTAGCGCGTAAACTTTATCGCTTTGCGATCCGTAATATCTGCTTAAATTGTTTATTTCTATTATTTTCATATTATTAGATTATATCCGTCCCTTCCGGAATTTCCTCTTCTTTGGCTCTGATTTCTTTGATTGACATTTGGCTTATCACAACCTCTTCGCCCTCGCTTAGTCCGCTTTTTACTTCAACGTAAGCGTCGCCCGATATGCCCGTTGTTATTTCTTTTTCGGCAGTATTTTTGCCCTCGATCGTTGTAACAAATTTTCGCCCGTTCTTTTCTCTGATCGCGCTTATGGGAATTAGCAAAACGTTTTTTGCCTCGTTAAGCATAATTTGATTTTGCGTCGTCATGCCTATGCGAAATTTTCCTTCGTCGTTGGGATATTCGATTCTAGCGTAATAATATATCGCCTGATTTGATTCGCTAAAGCCTTTGTATTGGTTATTTGTTAGCGGCGTTAAAGCGGGATCGATAGATTTAATCAAGGTTTCGTACGCCGTTTCTTCGGAAAGAATTGTAAATCTTGTCTTTTGCCCTTCTTTGATCTTTAATATATCTCCTTCCGATATTTCTATTAGTATTTCTACGGCGCTTAAATCGGCTATCTGCGCGATCGCTGGAGTATCAAAAGCGGCGTTTAGCGTTTGTCCCGTTTTGATTGGCAGCGAAACGATCGTGCCGTCGATCGGCGCGGTTATAGTCGCGTATTCAAGGTTTTTCTTGGCGCTTGCAAGCGATATTTCGTTTTGCTTGATTAGCGAAACGTTTTCAACGACTCTGCTTCGCGCCGCTTCATACCCGTTTTCTGTATCTTCAAATTCCTGTTTGGATATGGCGGAGTTTTTAATCAGCTTTTTTGCGCGTTCGTATTTGGATTCAGCCGCTTTTAACGCGACTTCCGACGACTTTAACTGCGCTTTATAACTATCCAGTTTCGCCTCTATAACTTTTACTTCGTTTTGCTGCGTTTGCGAATCGATCGTAGCGATTAAATCGCCTTTTTTAAGCCTGTCTCCTAGTTTTACGTTAATGGTTTCGATTTGTCCCGACGCTTGCGCGCCTACGTTTACTAATCGTTTAGCGCTTATATGTCCTACCGCGTCGATCGATTTGCGTATATCGCCAATCTTGGCTTTTTCGGTTACAAATTGCATATCGTCCGAATTGTCCGTTAAAACAAAATACGCTATCGCCAAAACCGCGATCAACGCCGCCGCTAAAATCTTTTTCATTATTTATCTCCTTGTTTTAATAAGCGGTTTTCAAAGATTTCATTTACGACCGCGATCGCCTCTTGAATCGTTTTAATTTCCTCTTCGCTTAGCGGCGAAAACAGCTTAATAAAATGCTTTCTTGCGAGATTCATAACCTCGTCGGCATGCGTTTGCCCTTTTTGGCTGATCGAATAGTACGTATTTCTCCTATCTTGCGCGTCGATCTCTCTAACGACAAGTCCCTCTTTTTCCATTTGTCCAAGCGTAACGCATAGCGACGACGCAGAGGGCATTTCATGTATATTGGCTAAATCTTTCAACCTGATTTTGCCGTTTTTGTTTAGCTCTTCGAGGATATGAAACACCCTGTGTTCGTGCTTGCTGTAGGACACGCTCATTTGCTTCGCTAGGTTATCCATAATCTCGTGATTTTTCTCAAGTAGCTTGAGAAGATCTCCCATGCGATCCATAATTTTCTCCTTGCTCAACCATTTTTGAAGCGAATAGTTTAGCAGAGAAATTATTTTATTAAAAAATTATTTATCAAGAAAATGAATTTTAACCGCGAAAGAGATGAGAATCAAAATAAAGAACGGCGCAAGCGCGATTGCAAAAACCGCTTCACGACAAGCGCGACAACAGGGCAAAGCAGGGCGGGGCAGGGCGACGGACGACATATAGCAAGCGGCGATAAGGCGTAGCGAGCGCGATTTGGCGATATTTGGCGGAACATTTCAATCCGTCCATTTGCCCCGCGTCAGCGGGCGCGTTATCTCTCGATAACGTTCAGATTAGATTTTGTCGCGCCTTTTTTATCGCTTAAACTTATTGAACAGCTCATTCACGCCTCGTTTTGTCTCCTCTTTTACGTTGTTAATGGTCGCGCTCTTTGCCGAATCGCCAGCCGCCTGCCCGACGTCCTTCGCCGAATCGGTTACGACATTGCCGTCCTCGTTGTGAGCCGCGCACCCTTGCAACGCGCAAAGCGCCAAAAACGCAAAAACCGCCGTTTTAGTTAAGGTTAATAAGTCCGCCTTGTTCTGAAAAAACCGCATTTCAATCCTTTGAGCAAAATTATTCGCCGCTTTTGGCAAACGGATTGCGATTATAGCGCGAAAACCAAAACGGGCGCTTGAAAGCGGCGCGATCAAACGCTTCGACGTTAGGCGATATTCAGCGGATCCATTTCAATATCCGTCCATTTGCCCCGCGCCAATCGCGCCGCGCCAATCAGCGCTTTTGCCGAGCGGCTTCTAAGCAGAACATGAAATCGGTATTTGTTTTTTATGCGGGCGATCGGGCACGCGCCGTAGCCGATCGTCTCAACGGCGTCTATCGTTTTTAGCGTTTGGACGATCTGCTCCAATCTGCTTTGCGCCTTCGATTCGTCGGCGGCGCTTACGACAACGCGCAAAAGCCTGACGCTAGGCGGATAGAGCGTCCCGCGTTTGGCGATTTCCTCTTGTAAAAATCGTTCGTAATCCTCGACGTACGGCGCGAATCGATCGGAGTTCGCCGTTTGCGCCAACACAAGCGCTTCGCTTTTGCGTCCCGCCCTGCCGCCAAGTTGCAACAGCAGGCTTACGGCGCGTTCGTGAGCGCGATAATCGCTTTGCGCCAAAAGGCGATCCAGCCCCAGCGCAATCGATAACTCGACTTCGTGATAGTCGTGTCCTTTGGAGAGCATTTGCGTTCCAACAAGAATATCGATTTTGCGGTCGTTAAAAAGCGTCAGCGTTTTTCGCAAATCCGCGTCGCTTTTGATTGCGTCGCGGTCAAATTGCGCGATCGCGGCGTTTGGCAGCGCCTCTTTCAAAATCGCCGCGACTTCCGCCACGCCGTGTCTATTTGCCGATAGCTCCTCGCTCGCGCACTTCGGGCAGACTCGCGGAATCGGTAAAACCGCGTTGCAATAGTGGCAGATCAATGCGCGTTTGGCGCTATGCACGCTCATTCCCACGTCGCAAAACGGGCATTTGACGCTTTCGCCGCACTTCTGGCAAACCAAATATTTGAAATTGGCGCGAGTGGGCAGAAAAACAATCGCTTGTTTGCCGCGCTTGATCGTCTCTTTGAGCGCGTCGATTGCCTCTTGCGACGGCGCGTCGATCGCGCTTGAAATGAAACGAAATCGCCGCGCGCCCTCTTTGAAAAACTGCCCTTTTAAGCGAAACCTTTCAAATCGGCTAAAGCTAACGGCGGACGGCGTGGCGCTGCCGAGCGCGATCGGGATATTTAGCTCTTTGGCTAAAACGACGGCGCAATCGCGGGCGTTGAATCTTGGCGTTCTCGACGATTTATAACTTTCGTCGTGTTCCTCGTCGATTGCGATAGCGCCCAAATTTGGCATAGGCAAAAAAAGCGCGCTTCTCGCGCCCGCCACGACGCGGATTTCGCCGCTTGCGATCGCCGCTAAAATTTTGCGCTTTTTGGCGACGCCAATTTTGGAATGCCAAAGCGCCACAAGCGAGCCGAAACGTTTTTTTAATCGGCTTTCAATCTGCGGCGTTAAGCTGATTTCAGGCATTAAAAAAAGCGCCGTTTTATTGGCGTTTAAGACGCTTTCAAAAAGTTTCATATATATTTCGCTTTTGCCGCAACCCGTATCGCCAAAAAGTAGCGTTGGTTTTGGGCGATTGATGAAAGCAAAAGCCTCTTGCTGACGATCGTTCAACTCGATCTCGGCGTTAATTGTTATCGGCTCTATTTCGCTTTTTTTCGCGCTAATAAAAAGCGTGAGCGCTTCGCCAATTTCGCATATATAATAATCGGCGATAAACTTCGCGGTTTTAAGATATGCGCTTGGTAGCAGTTCGTCCGAAACCGCCGCGATCTCTTCGCATTCAAACGGCGGTTTATCGCGTTCGTTTAATATGATAGCCTCTTGCGCCGCGCCTTTAAGCGAAACGGTAACTTTCGCGCCGATTTCAATGGGAATTTTGCTTTTGTAAGCAAGCGGCGCGAGTTTAAGCCCGATTAGCGCCGCGTCGTAATAAAACAAGCCTAATCCACGCGCGACGGACGCAGGGCAAAAAAGGTTTTCTCCAGTTCTTCAATCTCACTGAATCGTTTTTGGCAGACGATTTTGCCCTCGCACAAAATCCACGTTTCGTCGCCTAGTTTGTGAGCAAGCTCCAGCGAGTGCGTACAGACGATCAGGCTGTGAGTTTGCGCCAAATCGACAAGCAACGATTCGATCTCTTCGCGCCCAAAGGGATCAAGCCCGCTGGTGGGTTCGTCCAAAACGAGCGTTTTTGGTTCGCCAAGTAGCGCGATCGCTAAAAGCAGACGTTGTTTCATGCCTTTTGAATAGGTTTTTATCGGCTTTTTCGGATCGGCGCGAAGCCCGACGCGATCAAACAGCGTGGCGGCGTTGTAACTTTTTTTGCCGCGCAGATTCGCCATTAGCGAAAGATAATCCTCCGCGCACGCTTTGCTGGTCAGCCACGCCGCTTCGGGCGCGTAACCGACTTCGCGGCGATCAAGCGGCTTGATATGCTCCGCAAAATGCGGCAGGAAAGGGTGTTGATCCAGCCTATTGTAAAACCCAAGCAGATAGCTAATAAGCGTGCTTTTGCCCGCTCCGTTGTGTCCTAGTAAAGTCATAACCGCTATTATACCAACTTAAAATTGATAAAACGCGCCATTTGCGAAAGCGGTATGAAACGCCTTGATAAATACAGCGGCGAGTTACGCTTTTTTTTGTGATAAATAAATACTTAAAGCCGCGCAAATAAAATTAAATCGTTTAGCGCGATCGCCGCTAAGTTCACTCTTCTAGTGGAAAATAATTCCAATTTTCTTTTAGCCACGTAAAAAAATCATTTTCACATACCTGAACAAATCTTGCGAAATCGTTTTCGGTAAACTCTACTTCCACTTCCTCGCATTTTTCTTTGTAAAATTCGCGTATTTCATTCAAGCCTATGAATGTATTAACTTCAGTCATCTGTTATCCGCCTCTAAATAAAGTCGCTTTTGCCAGCTTTGTCGCGCAAAAGTAAAGTCATAAGCGCTATTATACCAGATGTACTTAAAAGTTATGGAAAGCGGCGGCGCGTAAAAATATGAGTAGTGTCAATATGGCGAAAACGTTGGGAGTATCAATATCTTGCGGAAACGCCGCAAACGAGTATTTCAGGCTCAAAAACGCCGTTTTGTATCGCGGCGACGCGCTTAAAGCAGAAACTTTTTGCGAAGAGTTCGCCGATCTGATCGTAACTTCGCCGCCTTATAACGTGGATATACAATACGGCTCAAACGACGACGCGCTAAGTTATAAAGAATACTTGGATTTTTCCGAGCGGTGGATAAAAAATTGTCTATCGTGGAGCGCTCCGCAAGCGCGTTTTTTATTAAATATACCGCTTGATAAAAACAAGGGCGGGCAAAAGAGCGTCGGCGCTGATTTAACGCATATCGCGCAAGATGTTGGCTGGAAATATCATTCAACTATCGTTTGGAACGAAGGCAATATATCAAGACGCACGGCGTGGGGATCGTGGCTTTCGGCGTCGTCGCCATTTGTAATAGCGCCCGTTGAGTTGATCGTCGCGCTTTATAAAGACGAATGGAAAAAAACGAGGGGATCGCGCATATCCGATATAAATAAACAGGAGTTTATGGAGTGGACAAACGGGTTGTGGGCATTCAACGGCGAAAGCAAAAAGCGCGTGGGACATCCAGCGCCGTTTCCATTGCAACTTCCGTATAGAGCAATCAAGTTGTTTAGCTATGTTGGCGACGTTGTATTTGATCCGTTTTCTGGCAGTGGAACAACAATGATCGCCGCGATTAAAAACGATCGGATTGCCGTTGGTTTGGAGATTGACGAAAACTACTGCGAGCTATCGAGAAAAAGAATTCTGCGCGAAACTAATAAATTGGATATATAAATGACGCAAACAGAGTTAATACTTGAATATTTTATGAACAATCAAAACAGAGATATACCGCATGCGGAAGTAGTGGATTGGGCTACGGCAACATGGAAGGAAAGAACGGGCGGCGTATTTAGAGACCCAGACAGACAAATACGAAAATTTGCCCAAGATGGTTTGTTGCAAAAAATTAAAAAGGGCGTATACCGCTACGATCCAGATTTTGTGGTTCGCCGCGAATTAGAAGATTTTACGCAAGCGCAAAAAGAAGCCATTATGAAACGCGACGGTTATCGTTGCGTTATATGCGGCAAAGGATTAAATGAAGGCGTGGAGTTATGCGTCGATCATATAAAACCAAAAGATTTTGGCGGAAAAGCCACGATAGAAAACGGTCAAACGCTTTGCGCGCAACACAATATAAAGAAAAAACACTATAAACAAACGGAAACGGGTAAAAAAATGTTTATTCGTTTATATGAGCTTTCAAAAGCGCTTGGCGACGATGAAACAAGAAAATTCTGCGAAGAGGTTTTAGGAGTGTTTGAGCGAAACGGCGTAAACGGACATATTGAATGGAAAAAATAAAACTAAAGCCAAAAAGGGACAAGCAGATACTGCCAAAAGAGCCAAACGATAAGCGTGGCGATGAAAACGTAGTGAATATAACGATGAAAGATCGCGGCGATACTAAGCGCGATATAGCTTAAGCAAAGCCA